>CACZOH010000161.1 GCA_902782785.1 uncultured Ruminococcus sp.
ACTTGAGTTGTGAATACTCGATTTTCTTTTTCAGCACATTTTCACCGCCTGCGGTGGTGAGTAAGTGCGCCATTTAGGAGTTTTTATACTCCGCCTTGAAAAACAGATGTTTTATTAACTTCGTCGAATTTGTTGTTTGTTTCGATTACCTCTATTATATCGTTGTCTGTTTTATAAATAACCGACTGAGACGCGGAATCATTATTGATATTGATGCTTATTTGAACATTATGCCAATTATTTGTATTCACAAATCCGAATTCTATCTCCTTGTCATTTGACGTTATTATTGATCCCTTTACCTCTCCGTAATCAATATCAAACGAATACCCATTTTGTCCCGGCTTTAGTTTGACCAGCCCGATAATCTCATAATCTTCTGCTTTAACAACAACACCATTTTCGCGCAATAATACTATAGCAGTACCGCTTTGTGTTCTCCTTTGAATAAAACCAACTCCATCAAATGCAAAAAAGAGCATCGCAACTATACTGATAAGAACAATCGGAATAAGGATTCTGATCCATTTTTTGTATTGTTTTGTTTGTTGTATAGATTCTCCTAATATTTCTTCGTGAGGAATTGATAAAAGTTCCGCCAACTTCTTTATTGTAATGATATCTGGAAGCGTCTTGCCGTTTTCCCATTTTGATACAGCTTGCTTTGAAACAAACAAAGTTTTCCCGAGTTCTTCTTGAGTAAGATGATTTTCAAGTCTGTGCTTCTTGATTGTTTCTCCGATATTATTCACTGCATATCCCTCCTTATGAACAATGTTTTCGTCTTTTATTATAGTTAATCAGCTCAGATTGTCAAGGCTTTCCCCTATTTTGTTGAGTAACTTGTTTGTTTACTGTGTGGTTTCAAGTCCGTTATCGATATTCGCACCAGCACAAAGACGGATGAACTACCGCTTATACCGTATATGATACCGCTTAAGTCGAACCCATTGACAAATAAAATCCCGTATATTATAATTTATTCATATACGTTATACGAAAGGCGATGCCGGATGAAAGATGAATTATCTGAAATCACTTCAACCTGTCCGTATCTTGTCTGCGGCATATGCAGGACAAAGGTCGGGTGGCCGCATCAGCGATGGTGTAATAAAAGAGAAAAAACAGAACTTTCATGTTTTGATTGCTTTTATTTAAATACCGGGGACGAGGTATGCGCTCACCCCGTATTCAAAGGAGGAAAAAAGGATCGGGATGAAAAAAATCAAAGTGATATTTGAAGAAGATCCGACGCTTGACAATATTGAAATAACGATACGCGCAAAAGAAAACGACGAGCAGACAAAAGCGCTCTCAGCCCGTCTGACCAAAGAAAAGCCCGATACCATGTCGGGAACGGACGGAGACGGAAATGTTTGTATTTTTGATATAAACGACATAATCTCGATATCCGCTTCCGGCAAAAAAGCAAATATAATAACCGTTTCAAACAAATATACGGCGCGTTCTCCTCTTAACGAGATGGAAAAAAGGTTGACCGACGGTCGGTTTGTCCGTATCTCACGGTATGAGATAGTAAACCTTGACAAGATAAGCAAATACAATTTTACGCTCGGCGGAACGCTCCGGCTTGAGCTTTCCGGCGGAATAGAGACGTGGGCGTCACGCAGAAACATTCCGCTCATACGAAAAAAACTTACGGAAAGGGAGTGATTCAAATGTTGAAGAAAACACTCAAACTCGCCGGGCTCGGCGTTTTGATCGGCATCACGGTATGCAATATAATATCCATTGCGGTCAGTAACGACGTTCCGGTAACGGCCGCGCTGATCGAAAGAGCCGGCAGTATGAAAGCCGCGTTTATCATCCAGACGGTCCTGACCGGTATATACGGAGCTTTGTGCATGGGGACGACGGTCTTGTATGATGCGGAGAAGCTTCCGCTTGCGGCGGCTTCGCTTATCCACTGCGTTATATGCGTATGTCCTTTCGTCCCTCTTTCTCTCTTTCTCGGCTGGAGCGCAGGCGCGGTCGAGGTGCTCATTGCGGCGGCAATGCAGACGGCAGGTTATTTCCTGATTTGGCTCATAATGTATTTAAGGTATAAAAAAGAGATCAAAGATCTGAACGAAATGAATGAACTTCAGAAACAGCCCGAAAAAAATAAACGTACGGAGGATTATGTATGAGAAAATACGGCATGATACGGATATTATCGGCAGCTCTTGCGCTTGTTTTTGCGCTGGGATCGGGTCCCGCGGCGGCGATCGCGGACGTTGTTGAAGACGTTTTCACCGCCGCCGGAAGCAATGATGCGTCCGATGTTGCAAAACCGCCGAAATTCGCGGATCCGGGCGATACGCCGCCGAGCCTGAGGACGACCGAGGCGATAGAGCGCAGGGTTTCGTCAAACAACAACGTGGTGATCTACCGCGACGACAACGGTTATACGTTTACCGGTCTGTCGTGCGGAGATTACACGCTTGTCCCCGACCGTGATTATTATATCTACGGCTCGGAAACGAATATCGAATCCCGCTTTATCTCAGGCTTAGGCGTCGGAGTCCATACCATTACGTTCCACTACGCCGAGACCGACGAAGTACTGACCGCGACTGTAACGCAGACCGCGGGCGATATTTCCGAGGTGCGCTGGCGTCGGTCTTACAGAAGCTCCAGCACCTATATTGACAAAATGACCTACACCGGAAAACCTATAACACTAAAGCCCATATTCTACGTCGGCTCGTGGGATAACGACAAAAGAGAAAGTATGCTTATCGAGGATGTCGATTACACGGTATCATACGAAAACAACGTGAACGTGTCGACCGACGACAACAAGGCGAAGATGATAATCACGGGTATAGGCGAATACGAGGGCAGCGAACGCACGCTTGAATTCACGATCCAGCCGCTCGGTATAACGACAAGCTCCGACTGTTATCTTGAGGTCATACCGAATTTCGACTGGCCTCTCGTCTGTGACGGCAAGGAAAAGGACCTGCTTGACGTTACGGTAACAGCTAACGGAGTGACGCTCGTAAAGGACGTCGATTACACAGTTGAATACGATACGGATCACTGGAAAGACGCGGCGAAGGAGGCTGTGGGAGAAAACGGTCTTCCCGTCGGCAGTCCCACCGAGACTATAGATTATCCTATCATAATAAAAGGCATAGGCAATTATTCAAGCGCGTTCCGCTCATGGTCCGGCAGTTACGCTCAGGAAGTCCGTTACCGTATCATGCCGCACGTTGCCGAAACCGTATACGGCGAGGAGGTCGAGGGTTTCACGTGGAGTCTCGATCCGGACGGTCTTTTAACGATAAACGGCGAGGGCGATATGCCGAAAGGCTTTTCACACGCCTACTGGGTCGGCGGGAACGACCCGGAGCACTATTATAAGCGCGGCTGGATGTACGATTATGCGGACATGGTGAAGCGCGTGGTTATAACCGGGAACGTTACGAGCATAGAAGAAAGCGCGTTCTGGGACTGCACGAATCTCGTTGAAGCGACGATACCGGACACGGTCGTCACGATAAACGGCAGCGCGTTTGACAACTGCCGCTCGCTTAAGAGCGTGCACGCGCCGGGCACAAAATATCTGCCGAGCAGTCTGCGCACGATAAACGCGAGAGCCTTCGGCATAAACACCTACAACTTATCGATATGGCTGCCCGACAACGTGACGGGTTTCGGCGTAACAAACGTACACTCTACACGTAAGCTTTACGTAAAAGCCGGCACCGTAACGCATGAGACGCTCAAAGCGCTCGGCTTGGGCGGTTTACATATCGTAGAGGGTTACGACGATTTCGTACTTGAATACGCCGATAATTACGGTCTCGGCGGCACTTACACCGCTTGCGGCTACGTCGGTCGCGGCGGAGAAGCGGTTTTGCCGGACTTTATAGACAGCGTAA
>CACZOH010000162.1 GCA_902782785.1 uncultured Ruminococcus sp.
GAGCAGTATAAAGCTCTGAACAATTACGCCGACCTCAACGGCGACGTCGGCAAGGAATGGCTCGCGCTGTATTATTGTAAGAACGTCAATGCCGCGCCGATCCTTGCGGACAGCTTCAAAGCCGTGACGGGCTCCGCGAGCATACCCGCGGGATATGTAAAGGGCATACATATGTTCGGTTCATCCGCCGCGGCGAACCTCACCGACAACCGCTATACCTATAACGACAAGTTGAACGGCATTTACGTTTATTATAAGACTGAATCCCCCGCGACCCCCTCCGACGCCGCCAGCACGTTCTCCGGCGGAGCTCTCGCTCTGGTCGGTACCGGCGGAGCCGCCGTCGGCGCGGCGGCGGGCGCTTTTGCGGCTTTGATGATAAAGAAAAAGAAAACACCTCAAACGGCGTGATTGGGAGAAATGATTATGAAATTCCGTATAATTGTTTCGGTTTTCCTCGCCTTGCTGACGGCGGCTTTTACGCCCCTGCGCGTGCTGGCGGACGCTGCACCCGTATATATAAGCGAGGTAATGGTAGGTATGGGCGAGACCCCGAAAGAGGCGAAAAAAGCTTTGACCGACAAAGGCTTCACCGTGCTTGACCGCGATCTGAACGAAGGCGCGGGGAGCGTCTACAAGACGGATAAGTACGTTTACATCGGATATAAGACGACAAAAGACGCAAACGAGGCGATAACGGACCTTGCCGTCATGAATATGAACGGCGGATATTCCTTCGCAGACTACGAGGCGCTTATGGATAAGTACCGCGACAGTCAGATAAGGCCGTTCATCGACAAATTCCTTGCGACGATAAACGAATACCGTGAAAATTACAGATCGGATATACCCGGAAACAAAGCGAAGGCGGATTTCGCGTATTCCGTCCTTTCGCACATCATAGAGGACGACAGCGGGAGCAATATGGGCGATCTTCTGCTCAATCCCACAAAGGAGGAGCGCGGATTTACTGACGATCAGTACAAAGCGCTCTCCGAGGAGAATAAGAGAAAGACCGTCGATCTCACCACCGCGCTGATGCAGGGAAACACGCAGGTCGTTTTCCTTATGGAGCAGATGCTCGCGATGGCGTCCGACACGAATGAAACCACGTGGATCGAGCGTTTGTCTGAGCTCGGTCCCGACGGACTTGATAAAAAGTACGCGGAAGCGGGAGTCCGTCCGACGGACGCGAAAAAAGAAATGGCGGCGCTTTACGGCGATACCGCAAAGGTCCTGCTTTCCGGATGGATAGAGCTGCGCACCGCGCTCCTTGAATACGATATGGAGGTAAGCTCGTCGGATAACGGCGGGACTGAGGATGCGGGCGAGATCGAATTACCGTCGCAGTACGACATCCCCGTATCGGAAAAAAGCGGCGATACGCCCGATCTTGAGAATATAGCGGACGATATCGAGGGAGCGCTCGACTCAGTCACGGAGATCATGGAATACGGAGCGGAGCTCGGCGAGGCGTCCGAGGGCAGCGACGTAGCCGGAATTTACGGCGTACTGAAGGAGCTTCCCTACGGCGACGACGGCACGCTTTACGATTTCTTTACGCTCGACTACGGCGAGGTCAGCGGCGGCAATATATCCGCGCTCTACCCGTTAGCGAGCACTCTGACCGAGGGTCAGATCGCGGCGCTCGATCTTCTGCCGCTGAAGCTTCTCGTTCAGATCGGCGCGACGGTCGGCGACGCTTTTGAGCAGTTCAGCCCCGAAAACTCAAATTTATTTGAGGGCGTTGATTTTCTCGGCGGCATATCAATATATCTCGACGTCAACCGCGAGCTTTTCGGCGACAAGGTCGCCCTTACGAGCGAGGCGCTGAGAGAGGGCTTTGACAGAGAACTCGGGTGGATGAAGCCCGACTCAGATCTTTTGGGACTTTCCAAACTCACGACGCTCTCCTGGGCGGTGACGGGCTTTTTCGGCGCGGCAACTCTGGTGTCCGTCATCAAATGCGCAAGAGCTCCGGGACAGTACCAAACGGCGTTAGACAAGTTTTACGAGGTCGACGGCGCCATAAACGATTTCTTTGATAATTGCAATATAGCCGACCAGGGCGGCGGAAGGATCATCAAAGACTGGGATGAATTTTACGAGAAGGGTAAGATAAGAGTAGATACCTGGACCAAGCCGGGATATTCAAAGGTCACGTTTGAGATGGACGTTATGGAGGAGGGGCTTGACGGCGTCGAATACGTCAAGACATCCGAAGTAATGGAGAAGTATTATGACAAAAGCTACAATATAGACGAGCATTACGACAATATAAAAGAATTCAAGGATCAGTTTGAGGATGCGAAGCGCAACTCATATTACGCTCAGGACAGATGGTTTGTGCTTGAGGTGGTATTCGGCGTGGTGTTCGCCGTGCTGACCGCCATATCCATAGGACTTACGATATACGACCTTTACCGCTTTTATAACATAGACTACACGCCTATCCCGAAATACATCGTGGACGAGGCGGATATAACGTCGGTCGACGGAAACGGAAAACAGATAGTCGTAAGAAACGACGCCGCGTATTACAAGGTCGTCACGACAAACCGGCCGGAAACGCACGGGCAGTATAAAGCCCTGAACGACTACGCAGATCTGAACGGCGACGTCGGAAAGGAATGGCTTGCGCTCTATACCGCCGCGCTGCCGGGCGGAGAGCCGATAATAGCGGACAGCTTCACGGTGGTGACAGGCTCGACGAGAATACCCGACGGATACGAAAAGAGCATCCATATGTTCGGCTCGACCGCCGCCGCGAACCTGACGGACAGCAGATATACGTATAACGACGATCTGAACGGAATTTACGTTTATTATAAGACGGAAAAAGCCGCAAATTCCGCCGAGACCGCAAGCGTGTTCGCGGGCAGTACTCTCGTCCTGGCGGGAACGGGAGGCGCGGCTGTCGGCGCGGCGCTCGGAGCCGGGACGGTAGCTTTGGCAAAACGCAGAAAGACGTCTGATGAAAAATGACCCGGCGGGTGCGTTTCCCCGCGGATCCGATCAACACTATTTACGTAAGGAAGGACCATTGAAACATATGAAAGCGACTCTCCGGTTGATACCGTTTGCTCTGATCCTGCTGCTTTCGCTTGCGGTCCTTGCGCCGCTTGCGGTATACGCCGCGGACGGAGAAGGGATATCGGATATTGCGCTCGCATACGGAGACGGCGGCGCGCAGGAGCTCGAGGGATCGGGCTATACAGTGATGGGGCGTCCTTTGACCGCGGACGTCTGGCTCGGTTATAAAAAAGGCGGCGACGCCGTGACCGGGCTTGTCGTGTCGTCCGCTGAGGACGATACGCTGACGGTAAACGGGATCGGATACAGCCGGGCGGGCAGTCTCGGCGGCGCCGGCAGTCTTTATTTCACACACAATAAAAGCGCGGGCGGCGGTATCCTGTCGCTGACACTGCAAAGCGACGAGGGCTTTGTCGATCAGCCGCTTTACGCGCTGAAAAACGATGGCTCCCTGCCCCTTCGCCGCGACGACGGAACGCCCGCCGATCTCGGAGACGGACAGACTTTATACTTGTATATAATGCGCGAAAACGTTTTCCGGCCTTATATTGCAAGCGCTGCGGCGGTCTTCGGCAGCGACCTTTCCGCCGCGGTCAGAGCCGCCGCGGCGGCGGGCTGCGAGTACTATTACGATCCCGGCGTCAAAACGAACGGCGGGGAGACCGTCGTGATAGGATATTCGCGCACGGCAAACGAATCCGAGGCCGTCACGCGCATTATCGCCGCGGAAAACGCACCGGATAACGCCGGGTACGAGAGCGCGGGAGAGATAAAAACGGAAAAACAGTCGTTTTCATTATACGTGACGCGCAACGGCGGCGCGGGAAACCCCGTGCTCGGCTTTACCGGACCGACGGTACCCGTACGCGCCTCGGACGTTATGAACAAATGGGCGGAGAAGACGTTTGTCAGATTCAACTCCTCCGCGTATTCGATAAATCTGATAAAAAACGACGAGCTTTATATAAAATTCCAAAAGGACGAGAGTCCTCTGACAAACGTCGCGGTGACGTTTGCCGCGCCGGACGGCGCGACCTTCTCGCCTTTTGCATATATCTGCAAAGCCGCGGGCTTGCCCGGGTATTCTCCCGCGCAGACCGATACGCAGACAAAGGATACGGAAGACGGTTTCGATCCCGAGGGATATCTGACGGATACGGCTGAAAAGATAGCCGACGACAAAGCGCCCGATTACATCACGGCGTCCGTATTCGGCGGCGGTACGGTTTACGGCGTTATCATCGCCGCCGCGGCGGCTCTCGGCGCGGCGTGCGGAGTCATACTGTTCGCCGTAAAAAACAAAAAGCGAAAAGCGGAGGAACAGAACGATGAGAATTAAAACGGTCACCGCGCTCCTGCTTCTTTTCGCGCTTTTATCGCTTTGCATGACCGTTCCGGTCTCGGCTGAGGATGAGATAAAGGGCAAATATGAAATGACCGCCAGCTACACAAATACGGGCGACAAGATACGGTATATGCATATCTGGTCCGACAGCATGGATGAGATATGGAACAGTATCGATCACACCGGCGGATTCCGGATCACGGAGATAAAGCTGTATGCCGACTGGGACGTCTACGAGGAAAAAACGCTTGATTATTATAACTGCCACGTAGTAGTGGATCTGAACGGCCACAGCATCATACGACATACGGAAGACGGCAGTCAGATCAAAAACGGCGGTGTTTTCCGCATAAGCAACGACGCACACCTGCAGATAGATGATTCCGATCCCGATTCGGCGGGATACGACGGCATCAGAGGCGGCGTCATCACGGGCGGCGCGAACACGAACGGAGGCGGCGCTTTCACGCTGACGGACAGATCGAAGCTGACGATAACGGGCGGCACCGTATACCGCTGTACGACAAACGAATACGGCGGCGCCGTCATGCTCAAAGGCACGTCGGTAAAGCATCCCGAATTCAAGATGGCGGGCGGCAGGATATATTTCTGTCAAACGACAGGAGCGTGGTCGAATTCACACGGGGGAGCCGTTTACTGCGATAACGGCAGCGTTGTGCTTTCAAACTGCAGGATAGATTCCTGCTACAGCGAGGACAACGGCGGCGCGGTATATATGAACGGCGGAAGCTTAAATGCTCAGAACGTGCTTTTCACGGGAAACCACTGTCTTGATTTCGGCGGCGCGATATTCATATCCGGCGGAAGCCTGCGCGTCGCGCGAAGCCGTTTCTCCTCAAACGAGGCGAAAAAGGACGGGGGCGCCGTATACGCGGACTCGGACGAGGGAGCGCAGTTCCGCGACTGCATTTTCAATAAAAACAAATCTTACGGAGACGGCGGCGCCTTATACGTAAACGACGACCGCACGTATCTTATAGACACGGACGTTATTGCAAATTCCGCTTCCGGTTACGGCGGCGGCGTTTACGTTGACAGTATGGACGATATCGGAGTCAAGGGACTTGTGCGCATATACAACAACAGCGGCAAGAACGGCAGAAACAACCTGACGCTGCAGGACGGCTTCGGTACCCGCGCGCTTCTTTCGGACGGCGGGCTTTACGAGGGGTCGAGCATAGGGCTTTCCTCCACGGGCAAAAACGTAAAATACGCCGAGGATATAAGCGTGTTCCAGATGGGATATTTCTTCTCCGATTCGGGAGACCTGGTCATGGAGGAGACCTATCAGAGAGAAGCGCCGATGCTCGCGTCCGTATTTTCCGACGGCGGAGCAATTCCGATAGTTTCAGCCGCCGCGCTGTTCCTGCTGTTCGGCGCGGGGACGTATGCGGTGCTTGCAAAAAAGAAAAAAGCGGGGGAGGAAAAGAAAAATGAAAAAAGCGCTTAAATATTTTACCGTTTTCCTCCTGATGATCACGATGCTTACGGCGGGAAACGAGCTGACGCTTTGCGCGGCGGCGGAAGCCGTGCGCGGACCGGTCTACGTTTATGACGTGCAGATGTTCCAGTCGTCGACGCTTGACGAATGCGTGCGGCTTTGCCGCGAGGCGGGCTATATACCCGTTGAGCGCAATCTGAATGCGGGCGCGATAGAGAAGGTCAGCTTCGGATCGGACACAGACGCTCCGTCTGTCATTCTCGGTTATACCACGACGACGAACGTCAATCTTGCCGTGACTGATATTTCGCTTCTGCATATGGGAGAGGGCTACGAGCTCCGTGAATTCCGGACGATCGCCGCGGCTCTGCTCGCCAAAAATCAGAACTACGCGGAAGGTCTTGCCGCGGCCGCCGCGGATTTTGCGGAGAATTACGACAAGGGCGCTCCCTCCGCGGTGCACGCGTACAAAATGCTCGATCTTATGTACGTTGACGAGCTTGACAAGCATTGTATGTCCGGATACGTTGAGGAGAGGTCAAACTCGTCGTCATTTCTCGAGCTGTTCAATTTATCGGGCAGCGTCAAAAAATACTTAAAAGCGAGTAAAGAAAAGAAATTCATAGAGGAGCTTGAACACACGCCCCTCGGAGACTATATACTTGAGGGAAACGCGGACGCGGATTTCTTCGGCAAGCTGCTCTCTCTCGGAACTCCATCGATCGTCAACGCGGTGAACTCCGCGCTCTGCGCGGGAAGCGCCGAATATGAAAACTACTACGACCCGGAGCTTGACAGATACGAAACGCGCGTCTGGGCTGAGCGTCTTTACGACAGCGACGTGCGCGCGATGACAGAAGAAGGTCTGACCTCGGACGGATGGCGCGCCTTTGACAGCGCGTATATGGACAGCGCAAGGCAGATCGCGTCGTCGGTCCGTGATTTTGCGACGCAGTATCTGAACGCCAAAGCGCGCAAAGCGACGGTCGATTCCTTATGCGAAACGGACGCTGACGATCTTGTGGGCGTTACGGAAGAGATGCGGAATATGAAGGATTCCGATCTTGACGGCGTTTATATGGCGGCGTTTGAAATACTCAACCGCTATAAATACGACGATACGCATCTTTTAGGCGACTGGATAGTTTCCGCCGGAAGCCGCGCATATTCGGGTGAGACGGATTACAGAGCGCTGTACGTCCTTGCCGACGCGCTGTCTCCGTCGCAGCTGATACTTATGAAATACTGCGGCTTTTCATCCTTTGTGAACAATATGCTTCAGCCCGACGAGGACGCGGGCGACGCGCAGAAGGCTTTCGACCGGGTCGTAAACGGGCTCAGATCCCTTGTGAGCAAGGGTGAGGAATACCGTGTTTCCGTATGGATGGGAGTAGACAACAGCGTTTATTACGGAAAAGTCGCAATGACGAGCGACGCGATCCGTCAGGCGGGCTCAAACGCCGTGCTCCAGCTTACGGAGGAAGAAAAGAGCGCGGAAAACGCACGTATACGCAATATGTATATCGGTATAGGCACCGGGCTCATAACGCTCTTTTCGATAGTTGCGAACATCGCCATCAAGGTAAAGAGCGCTGCACTCATCAAGGCGGGCATAAAGCTCGGTATCGCCTCGGCGGGCGGCTTCTGGGCAGGCCTTTCAACCGTAACGTCATTTATCTCAAAGCTCAATATCTATCTTCTCATCGCGGAGATAGTGATAACCATCGCGCTTTTCATATACAAAACGGTCAAAAACGAGCTTCACGTTCCGTCGTCGGAGTACACGGATATGCCGTCGCTTATATTCGAGAGCAAATCCACCTCCTTCGGCGTCCGCGTGGTAAAATACAACGCGATACAGGAGCCGTACCGCGGGCGTATAGGAGATCTTAACGCCTACGTCGGCTATAAATGGAATATTTTATATGCGTCGCACGATCCGGACGCCGGCTCTCCGCTCGTTGTGCCGGAAAACGGCGATCCGTTCGTGATGAAGACGGACAACAGCGACGCGCCGAAGGGCTATAAGCCCGTGAGCCGTTTCGGTCAGCTCAGCGCGGCCGATATGAACAACGGCGCGTACGATCTTAAAAACGGGGAAAAGAATTTCCTTTTCTGTGCGACCGTTGATTCTCAAAACGGAGGAAACGAGGGAAGAACCGGCGCTTTTGGAATGTATATCGGCGACGTAAAGCTGTTTTCCGCCGATACCGAGGATCGCGCAAAGGCGATGATCACAACGGCGGCGGGAAACTATTACGCCATGGACCGGAACCTCGGAACAAAAAAATCACCCTGCTATCTCGGCTACTCGCTGACAAACTCGGAGCAGAACGCCGTTACCGACATACGGTTTTTCGCCGGGGAGACGGAAACGAGCATAAGATGGGGCGGCGCGGAATATACGCTTTCCGGTGAGCTTCCGTCGGGCGGCGGACTTTATATAAGCAGAAACAGTCTTGTGGGGACGCCCATAGGTCCGGAGCTCGCCGGCGTCATATCGCCAAAGGACGCGCCGGAGGGCTGGGAGCCCGTCGTCCATTTTTCGGGCGCGCCTGTCGCCATGTTCGGAGAAGAGAATGAAAAGTTTGCCATATATTTTGAACCGAAGGTCAAATTTACCGGCGGCGAATTGTATTTAGGCGGCATCTGCTTCTTTGAAGCTGATTACGATTATAAGACCAACAGCCGCGGCGCGGCGTACGGAAAGACCAACGAGGAGCTGTTCCGTCAGTCCGCCGAAGATGTCCTTTCCGCCCTTCGCTGGCAGAAGGGCGGGTTAGCGCTCGATCCCGCCGCTTATCCGGGCGGCGCGGTGCCCGATTTGGCTTCAATGACTTATAAAGACGTTGAAAACGCCCTTGAGCTTACCTCGGGCATGAGTCACAAGGGTATAATCACTTATAACGTCGGTTATTCGTCAAATTATATCGTACACGAGTATCCGGCATATACGCTTACGTATAATCCGTACCGCGCTTTACGCGACGTTACGGTTTACACTTCAACTCCGTCAAACGGCCGCGCGCTGTCGACCACGCTGTCAAAAGAGATACTTTTTACGCAAAACGGCGTGGAAAAGAGCGCGTCGGGCGATTACGCGGTCTGCGACGTCCATATGACAACGAGCGCGCAGAGCATATACGGGCAAAGTCAGATAAGACAGTCTCACGCGTTTGTGGCGCGTGATTGTATGGAGGACGGAAATCTGGCAAGCTATGCCGCTCACGACGAGTACGGAGACGTATATAATTGGAAGAAATCGCTTCTTATGATGCGCGGGCTTTACGTGCTCGGTCCCGTGGAGGGACTTGAGCCGCTCAAGCCGTCGGATATCGTTTTTTCCGGCGTCGGTACGGACTCGGAAAACGACGGCGGCAATATCGGAGCCGTTATGCCGGAGGGAAGCCGCACCCTGTCGGGCGAGAGCGCCGCGGGGCAGATATTCCGGTCGGTACAGGACATAAAATATCCGTTCTTTCTTAAAGCGCAGAATCTCTCGTATCCCGAGATATATGACTACTGGGATTCGGACGACGTGGAAATGGAGGCGTCGGCTCCGTTCTATATTTACCTTAAAGGTACGGTCCGCAAGCCTCGATACATATCCGCGGTGACCGTCGGTACCTATACCGAGGAAGGACTGAGACGCGACAATCCGGGCATAGATTCCGGCGCCGTGGATTATTTGAACGAGCTTTCGGAGGATAACGCGTGGCGCGCCGCTCTGGCGGGCTCGAACGCCGGGATCATTCCCGTGAATCTGCTCGTTTCAGAGGATGAAGCGTGGAACTCCGTCTTAAAATCAAAAAGAAAAAGTATCGCGGATACCGATTTCGACCACAGATGCAGCTATATCGGCGTTTCCAGGACGGACGACGTAAGCAAGGCGATATGCGGTTTGCTTCTCGTTAAAAAAGAAGCGGTGGAACCGGGCAGCTCCCCCGTTACGGAGATAATCGTGGGCGGCAAATCCAGCATCATCTCTTCCGGATCCGCCGGAACGGGAACGACTTACTATCTCGCGCAGGGCTCCAACAGCATACCGCTTGCAGACGGGGACTATTATCTGTATTATTCCTACAATCCCGCCTCCAATCCCGGCGCTCCGCTGACGGATATAACCGTGGACGGAAACGTCTTTGCAAGCGGCCTGTCGACCGTGCTTTCGTCAAACACGAGGGGCAGAGAAGCAAGGATCTTCGGAAACACGAACGTTAACAATTACATACATATGCGGTATGAATATACCGAGGGCTCGCTCATAAACGCGTTTTATATCGGCGCGGGAGAGGACCTTGACGCGGCTCTTATGGATCTTTTGTCACAGGGCGCCGTGGAAGCCGCGCCGATGGATATAAATCTCGGCGCGGGAGAAGCGGTGGCGCTCGGCTGGCGCACCATGGCGGTGACGGACGAGGAGCTGGCGCTTCACAAAAAGAACAAGGGCAAAACGTCCGATCCGCTGAGAGAGGCGATACGCGACGTTCTGTTCACCGTTGACGAGCCGTATAAAGAAACGCTTATACATAACGGCGTTGTATACAGGCCCGTCGGCAAAAACAGCCTGAATACCGGCGTAGAGGGAAGCGTGATATATATGTATACGTGTACGGATTACGACACGTGGGCGTATAATCTCGGAAAACCCGCCGAAAAACAGCTTTACGTTCCGTCTCTGTACTCGGATTTCGCGTCTCCCTTATCCCGCATAGGTCTGGCTAAAGGAGACCGCGTCCCGTACAATACGGAGCTTGAGGGCGCGGGAGAAGACGCGGAGCTTGTCGTATGGGAAAACGCTTTATCGACCGACGGCAAAAAAACTGACCTCAACCGCGGCGCCGTGCTGACGTCCGCTGACGGCAAAAGGCTTCTGGAAAACCGCGTGTATCTCTTCTTGCACCGCGCCGACAACACGGTGAAAAGGGGAGCGGAGATAACCGGCGGATTTGTGACGGATACGGAGACAGTCGGCGCGCTTTACGGTAAAAACGAATGAAAGGAGAGCGCAATATGAAAATAAAACGTATTATGAGCGTTATCACGGCGCTTCTCATGCTGCTTTCCTTCTTTGCGGCTTTCCCGACCGTCGTTTTTGCCTCGGACACCGTGACGCCGGAACGTACGGACGCGATTCCTTTGCGGCTCAATTACGACGTTAAGGTCACCGTCAGGGTCACAGAGGACGCAAACGGCTGGAACGACGCATGGATAGAGATCAATCACAGATATAAAGGCGGAGTCACCGATTCCGAAAGGATCAACGGACTGAAAAGCGATTTTGACGACAAAAAGGAGTTTTCCGTTGAGAAAAGCAATATGCTGTTTCCGACCTCCGTCGATATATATACGGATTTCGGCGGCGGAGCCTCCTGGCGCAGTTTTCAGGCGGACGTTACGGTATACGTCAACGGAGTAAACGTCGGATCAAAGCATATCACGGCAAAATCCTCCGCGTTCAGCAGTTCAAAAGCAAAGAACACCATAACGATAGACGAATCTAAATACCCGTACCCGACAAAGGTCTTCTTAGACGGCGTGCCCGAGACGGCTCTGATCAAAGACGGCTCGTATTACGGCGACGGCTACGTTTCCATGGCAGACCAGTACGGTTCGTCGTGGAACAGCAACGACGTTACGCTGTCCTATTACGACGGGGAGGATCTCGGATATCTGTATCCGAAGCGCGCGACGCGCACCCAAAACGGGAAGACCACGGATTATATCCGTTATTTCATCGTATTTATAATGAACGGAGAAAAAGACGAGCGGGTCGAATACGTCATATCCATGCCCACGGAAAACAGCCTTCATCAAACCGTTACCGCGTCGTTTACCGTGCAGTACAGGAGCATACATAAGGTAGATATAATCTTTGACGGGGAGGTCAGAGACACAAAAACGGGCTCTGCGGGAAGCGAAATAAAGCTCGATTATCCCGACCTCGTATCAGTCGGCTTTGATATCGAATGGACGCTTGAAGGCGGAGGACTGCTTGACAGCGCGTCAGGTAAATACGTCTTCGGCGACAGGGACGGCGCGCTCACGGCTTCTCTTGTACCGTATTCGTTTACCGTCGCGTTTGACGGAAACGGCGCGGCAAAGGGGACGATGACTTCAAAGATACAGCGCGTCGGCACGACATACACGCTCCCGGGAAATACGTTTACAAGAACGGGATACGAGTTTGCCGGCTGGAACACAAGACCGGACGGCTCGGGCGACGCGTATCAGAACAAGAGCGCCGTGCGCGATCTTTCTACCGTAAAAGGCGACGTCGTCACGCTCTACGCTCAATGGAAGGTCAAAACGTACACGGTCACGTTCGTCAATAAAATGACGGGAGAGCGCATAAAGCAAACCGTGGAATACGGCGGGGACGCCGTCGCTCCGGAAATAGCGCCTTATCAGATAAACGAAAAAGAGCACTACGTATTCTCAAAATGGAACAAGGCTTATACCGCAGTAAAAAGCAATATAACCGTCACCTCCGTCCACGTCAAGGAAGCGCATACGTTTGAAAACGACGGGGGCGGGCGTTACTGCTCCGTCTGCGGTTGGGGCAGACCGTCAGGCAAAGAGACCGCGTCTGTATTCGGAACGGGCGGGATCATCGTCGCAGTTGTCCTCGCCGTTGTTATGGCGGCTGTCGCCGTTATCGCTCTGATAATGAAAAAGAAATCTCAAAAAGAAAGGGAAGAATAAGAAATGCAGATCACAAAAAAAATCGAAGGGACCGAGCTTACCGTATATCCCGAGGGAAAGATCGACACCGTGACCACGCCGATGCTTGAACAGACCGTTTCGGAGTCGCTTGAGGGTGTTGAATCCGTCGTTATCGATCTTGAAAAAACAAAGCTCATTTCATCCGCCTGCCTGCGTTATCTTCTGATACTGCACAGGACGATGATGAAGAAAAAAGGGCTCAGGCTGAGAAACGTGAACGACACGATCAAAGAGGTGCTTGATTTCACGGGCTTTGACGATATATTTACGATAGAATGACAACAGATATCCCGTAAGCGGGTAAGGCGGATTTTATATGAAATTCAAAGAACTGCTCCATGACAGCCCGGTCAATATCGGGCGTCAGACGGAGCTTGACATCGGAAAAGCGATACCCGTGCTTTGCCTTCCGTTCGTGCACTGCTTTATAGAATGCACCTCCGCGGAAGGGCTGGATCACGGCGTTCCTTTCGTATTCGACTATATAATCGGCTCTCCGATCAGCGCACCCATGTTTATGTTCTGTATGGGCGCCGTGATCGTTTATGCCAAAAAAAACAGCGCCGCCGCGCTTGCACTTCGCGCGGGCAGGCTGTTTATTGTCGGCTTGCTTTTAAACGTTTTCCGGTTTCTGATACCGTATCTCATAGGCTACGGCATCACGGGC
The DNA here is from genome assembly GCA_902782785.1 of uncultured Ruminococcus sp. GTDB lineage: Bacteria > Bacillota > Clostridia > Oscillospirales > CAG-272 > UBA1248. The sequence continues at coordinate 13,234 of CACZOH010000162.1, forward strand.
GATGCGGAAAAATATCTTATACCGCTTGTATACAGAGTATTCGGAAACGATATACTTCAGTTTGCGTCTCTGTTCTTCCTCTGTATCGCTTTGTTTGTAAAGCTGAAGATCCCGGATACCGTTATGCTCTTGCTGTCGTTTGCCTTTTCGCTTGTCGGCTGGGGGCTTAACGGTACGGATTTGAATAACGGCGCGGCAAACCTGATACTCGGTCACTTTATCGGCACGGAGGACGCGGCGGAGCTTGTGATATCCGATTTCCCGCTTCTGAACTGGCTGGCTGTGCCCGTTTCGGGATACGTGTTCGGCAAGCTTCTGCTGCGCGTAAAGAATAAGGACGCGTTTTATCTGCGCGTTTTCCCGATACCGCTCGTTTTGTCCTCCGCTTTTCTTGTCATAGAGTATTTTGCCGGCATCGGTATGAACAGACCGGGAGGAGAAAACACGTATTATCACGCGACGGCGTACGATATCATAGCGTTCATCGCGCTGACCGTCGGACTTATCGGCGTATATCATTTTACGGCGAAAATACTGCCAAAGAAATGTAAGGCGTTTCTCATCAGCGTGAGCCGCGGGATAACCTCCGTCTACTGCATCCACTGGGTATTCGTAGTATTCATCACAAACGTCGTTTTGTACGTGATACGCGGTACGCAGGAGCTGGAGGTCTGGCAGACGCTTATTCTGTCGTCTGCGATATTACTCGTAACGCTCGTTCTGTCACAGCTATGGCGGAAATACAAGAAAGGAAAACTACATCATGAAAAAACGTAAGCTCGGTACCAAGCTTGTTTTGTGGCTGCTTTCCGTCACCGTCGTCATCGTTTTGCTGTCCGGCGCGCTGATCGCCGTCAGCTCATACAGAAACGAGATGCAGAATTATTCAAACGCCGTATTTTCTTACGCAAGGATCGCGTCTGAGCTGATCGACGGAGACAGGATCGCCGCATATGAAGAGAGCGGGGAAACGGATGAATACTTTGATCAGATACAGAGATTTTTCACCTCCTCCGTCAAGGAGTCCGATCTGCTTTATTATTACGTTTTCATCCCTTATGAAAACGATCTGATGTATATATGGGATTCCGACGCCTCCGAGGACGAGCCGCCTCTCGGCTACCGCGAGAAATATATGAAGGACGGCGGCAAAGAAGCGGTGAAGGCGATATACCGTTCCGATCCGCCGGAGAACATGAAGATAACGCGCGACGGCACCTACGGCTATATCGCCTCGGCGTTTTATCCAGTCTTCAACGGCAATGGAGAACCCGTTGCGGTCGTGGGCGTGGACCTTTCCATGCCGGATATCTTAAGGCAGATAACGAGGACGGTCTCTATTTTAGTTCTTTCCGTGCTTCTTATAACGGGTCTTTCCGTCGCCGCAATGTATTTCAGCATCAGAAAGAATATAGTCAAGCCGCTCGGACGGCTGAACAGCGCGGCGAAGGAGACCGTCGAAAATATAGACAGAGAGAGGGAGCTCGACCTTGATATACACACCGGCGACGAGCTTGAAACGCTGGCGGGATCCTTTGACAGGATGTACGGCGATCTGCGTGAATACATAGCGCAGAACGCCGCGATAACCGCCGAGCAGGAGAGAATAGGGACGGAGCTTACGCTTGCAACGAAGATCCAGGCGGATATGCTTCCAAACGATTTTCCCGCTTTCCCGGACAGAAACGATTTTGACGTATACGCGGTCATGACGCCCGCAAAGGAGGTCGGCGGCGACTTTTACGACTTCTTTATGACAGACGACGACCATCTTGCGCTCGTAATGGCGGATGTTTCCGGCAAGGGCGTTCCCGCGGCCCTGTTTATGATGATGTCAAAGATAATGATACAGAATCAGGCTATGACGGGGAAAAGCCCGAAGGAGGTGCTGACTGCGGTAAACGAACAGATCTGCCAGAACAACAAGGAGCAGATGTTCGTCACGGTATGGCTCGGCATACTTGAGCTTTCAACCGGAAAGCTCACCGCCGTAAACGCAGGACACGAAAAACCCATAATCAAACAGCCGGGCGGCGAATTTGAGCTGATACTCGATAAGCACGGCTTTGTCGTCGGCGGTATGGAGGGGATCAGATATAAGGAATACGAAACGGAGCTGAAGCCCGGTTCGGTGCTTTTCATCTACACGGACGGACTTACCGAGGCGACGCGGGCGGACGAGGAGCTTTTCGGTACCGCGCGCGCATTGGAAGCGCTGAACGGCGTGAAGGACGGGACTCCGAAGGAAATACTGGAATTTGTTGAAGAAAAGGTCTCTTTATTTGCGGGAGACACTCCGCAGTTTGACGATCTGACAATGCTGTGCTTACAGTATAACGGCCCGGACGGCAAGATGACCGGAAAAGCGGAATAAAAGAATAATTATAATAAAAAACCGTCATGACTGTAATGCCCGACCGTCATAAGGATGTTTTTCACCGAGTGTCAGCGTGGTGAGTAAGTGCGCCCTGAAAAATGAAAGCAGACTGAAAATCAATATCAGTCTGCTTTTTCGTATTCAGCCGGTATAATGAAGACGTTCGCTTCGCTCACAAATGAAGACGGGCTTTTTATCGTATGGGATCAACCGGTTACTGTATATCCGGCTTTGCAAAGCTCTTCAAGCGCACGCTCAAAGTTTTCTTCCTTAACAAGGATATAATCCGTGTTATAAGTGGATACGGCGAATATGCCGATACCGGCGTCCGCGAGAACGGACGATAGCCTTGACAGGATGCCGACAAGGGAAAAATCAAGCGTCCCCGAAACGTAAAAGCCCCTCCAGCCGTCCTCACGCGCCGCGGTGTCGGCCGGCGCATCTTCCGTTTTGCAGACGAGAGAGATCTCGTCATCCGTTTTTCCGATAAAATAAAAGCCGCGGCTCAGATCCGCACACCCGACGTTTCCGAGCCTGCAAACGCTTAATTCATACGGCAGTTTCTTCAATTCCATAATTACGCCCCATAAAAAAATCGCTGCGGTTTGTATTCTTGTTTCTTCAACAGCGCGATAAACTCAATAAAATCCCGTTTATTTCTGACTAAGTTTATCATATAAAAGCAAAATTGTCAAGTTAAAGGGGCAATTTTGATGATTTTTCGATATTGACCGCCACGGCTTTTTTAAAACCGGTTTTCGATGGCGTGCCGTATATGATCTCGGGCGGTTTTTTATCTTGACATATCATATATGATCCTGTATAATAGATTTTAAGAGTATTCTGAATGTGAATTTGAAGGATCTGATAAAATGAAAAGTAATAAAGCGATACTATATAATTCTCCGCTTGGCGGTCTGACGCTTCAAAGCGACGGGAAGTATCTTACCGGGCTGAGCTTCGGAAATTCGGTAAACGTTCTTGATACGTTTTGCGCCGATATCCCGGCTTTTGAGCAAACGGTCAGGTGGCTTGACGTGTATTTCGGCGGCGGTATTCCAGATTTCACGCCGCCGGTAAAACCGGACGTGACGCCGTTCTGCAAAGAGGTATGTGAAATACTTCTGACGATACCGTACGGTCATACCGTGACGTACGGCAAAATAGCAGGGATTATCGCCGAGCGGCGCGGTATCGCGCGTATGTCCGCGCAGGCGGTCGGAGGCGCGGTACACCGAAACCCGATAGCGATAATAATCCCGTGTCACAGAGTTATCGGATCGGACGGCTCCCTCACCGGCTACGCCGCAGGACTCGATATTAAAGAAAAACTGCTCCGCATCGAAAAAATAAAGTAACTTTGTTTTATTGCTTGTTTTTCTCTATTTCGGCGAGGTATGCCGGACTCGGATTTCCGCAGTTGGGGCAGAACTTGCCGGTATTATTTTTCTGCCCGCAGGTACAGGTCCAGGTATCTCCGGTCGCGGAGGGAGGATCAGCGGCAGCAGCCGCGGGGAAAGACGCAGGGCCTTGCGCGGAACCCGGAACGGATACGCCCTGCGGCTGCATCATCATGCCGAGAAAGCTTCCCGCGTTCATAAATCCGCCGAGACCCATGAAACCCCCACCCGTCTCGGTTCCTTCGTGCAGAATGCATTCGCCGGTCTCGCGGCATTCGTCCAATATCTTGCCGAGTGCATTTTCTATATTGCGGAACGTCATGCCCGCAGGACCGCAGTTGACGTGGCATCGCTCACAAGGACTGCCTCCGACGGAAGAGTCGTCAAAGGTCATGGAAAATGATGCGCTCGTGAAATTGTCGAACATCACGGGCTTCCGGATATCTTCTTTGGAAAGCCTCGCAAGATTATTTCCGCTCACGTAATCGCGCATCTTCTGAGCGATCTCCGGCTTGACGTTATATTTGAATCTTGTATTTCTTCCGCCTCCGCTGTGGCTGGACGTCAGAGTGACCGTCCCATCCTTGTTCCATTCGAGTTCGTCTCCGCTTGATGAACTGCTGCCCGCCATCATACCGTGCGAGAAGTAGTTGAGACTGAAGCTTATCAGCGGTCCGTGCTTCTCCTCCTCGAGATCTTCCACAGAAACCTGTGGATTCATCTGCTTCTCAAGTGCATC
>CACZOH010000163.1 GCA_902782785.1 uncultured Ruminococcus sp.
CCCAGAAGCGTTCTGTGAAGACCGGGATCCTCAAGCAGGTCTTTTTCTATGATGGAAGATATGTTCTTGTGGTCCGCAAGATGTTCCGCGAACACGACGAACGCGACGGGGATATAGCCCACCGCGATGGAAGCGATGTACGTTCCGTCTACCTTTGAAAGATCTCTGAACGCTTCTATGAAGCTGAACTTGGGAAGTGAGAAGAACGTTTCCACGGTCACGCCCGTTCCCTCGGGAGCGAGAGCCTTGAAGGAATCGAAGCTGATTATTACCATATCCTTGTTGCCGGTGGAGATGCCTATGACGGTGATTATCATGGCGAGTACGTAGCCGGAGAGGATGCCTATTACGAACGGTATCATTTTAAGCATTTTTTTTCCTTATACCGAGCAGACGATCGTGACTATGAGCGTTACGAGGCCGCATACCATGCAGAGCACCGCGTGAGTATCGAGCACGAACGCCTGAAGCGAGGCGTTGTATATCTGATCGGCGTACGTTCCGTTACCGCCTAAAACGTCCTTTACGGCGCCGCCCGCGAGCGATAAACCGATTATCGCGACGGTCGGACCGATAACGACGGCAGGCATAAGCTTGTTTATCCATTTTGTTCCCGCAAATTTGACTACCAAGGCGATTATGACGTAGATGAGACCCGCCATAGCGGCGCCGATGATAAGTCCGAAATAACCGACGCTGACCGATATTGCGCCGGAAAACGCGGCAGCCATCGAGCCTAAGAACGCGAATGAAGAGCCGAGGAACACGGGACTTCTGAATTTAGTAAAGAGCAGATAGACGAGCGTACCGACGCCCGCGCCGAACAGCGCCGCGGAAGTGGACATACCGTTGCCGACTATCATAGGCACCGCTATCGTCGCCGCCATAATGGCAAGCAGCTGCTGCAGGGCAAAAAGCACTATCTGACCGCCCTTTGGTTTGTCTTGTACACCGTAGATTAGTTTCATAAAAACCTCCGTATATTTTAAGCCGTCTCCGGCTGATTTACTATTCCGTCTCCGTCCTTTGCAAAAGCTTTACGCAAAGCTCACCGTCGTATTCGGGAACGTGCACGGATATGACCTCCGATTTTGACGTAGGCACGTTTTTGCCGACGTAGTCGGCGCGTATCGGCAGTTCCCTGTGTCCGCGGTCTATCAAAACCGCGAGCTGAATGCTGCGCGGGCGCGCCATTGCGAAGATCGCCTCTATCGCCGCCCTCGCCGTCCTTCCGGTGAACATGACGTCGTCGACTATGACGACGCGCTTGTCCGCAACGTCGAACGGAAGGACCGACGGAGTCACAGTCGGGTCTCTGTGCTCTGGCAGAATATCGTCGCGGTAAAACTTTATATCAAGTTCTCCGCACGGAAGGCTGACGCCCTCTATGCTTTTTATATTCTCCGCTATCATCAGAGACAAAGGCATCCCGCGGCGGCGTATGCCGACAAGCACCACGTCATCCGTACCCTTGTTTTTCTCTATTATCTCGTGTGAGATCCTGACTACCGCGCGGCGCACCGCCGCCTCGTCCATCAGCTCCGCTTTTAATACAAGTTTCATAAAAAAATCCCGCCGATAACGGCAGGATTTTACAAAGCAATATCGTTTTGGTATAATCTTGCCGGTATCTCAGTACCGAATCGGAACCCGTCCGAATGCTTAAAGATCTACTGTTTTGGATTATACCATAAAAATGCGTTTTTGTAAAGGGGTTTTTACGATTTTTTTCGATTTTTTTTGCTTTTTTTCCGCGCGTTTTAAGCGTGATAAAGCGATTATTTGATAGTTATATCCACCTCAAGCTGATCCATCGTGACGTTTGACGTGAATATGTGTATTTCAAACCTTTCGTCGTCAAATAACGCGGAATATTCGTCAAAGCTGCCGTCGTCGCTTTTACCGAGCGACTCGCGCTGTTTTGTCATTCCCCGCGCTTCGCACTGTGCCGAAAACCATTTCGCTTCATCGACCGTGACGATCTCTTTGCCGATACAGCAGTAGTTGTCGCTCATACGCATAAAAATATAATCATCCCTGTTTTCCGGTATCAGAAACGACAGCTCTTTCGGGAAATATTCGGGGGCTACCCTGCGGAAATGAAGCGGATCGTCCATATATCGGATCTCGGCTTCCGTCTCTGTTGCAGTCGTGACGGGTTCCGTCTCGGTCTTTGCCTCCGTTTCTTTTACGCTTGTCTCCGCTTGTGTCGTTATGGCGGCGGTCGCGTCGGTCACGTCTTCATTTGTCGTGACGTCGGCTGTTCCGCCGTTTCCGCATGAACAGGCTGCGAAAAGACAGATCACAATCAGAATTGTGATCATTATTTTTTTCATCAGCCCATACCTCCCGCAAACGGATTTTCCTGATAATAGAATACGGACTCCGTCTCTTCGCCCGGATAAACTGCGGTAACGCTTCTGTCGGTCGTTTCGTTGTCGGTTATATGAAAGTCAAAATCGTACGGATCCCAGCTGCCGACCTCCTCGTTCCCTTCAAAGCCTCTGATACCGACGGTGATAACGTACGTACGGCTGCCAAACGCTTTAACTGTTTTGATATCGCCCACGGGAAAAGGTCCGCCCGCGTTCCACACGGCAAACGATATGAATTTTTCACCGTTTTCTTCCCCGACGTAAATATACTTGCCGTCATCGTTTGTCCAGTAGCCCAGATGATTTATAACAAAATCCGCTGCGTCTGTTTCAACTCCGTCAAGGAAGGGATTTTCGGCTTTTTCGCTGTAATAGAATTTCGACAGCTCTGTATCCCCGTCGTAAACCGCGGTCATCACGCGGCGCGCACCGTCAACGTCCGTCAAAGGAGTTGTGACCTCGTAAGCCTCCCAGCCGCCGTTCTCGTCGTTTCCCTGCACAGCGTCGATGCTTATCTTCAGCAGGTATGATTTTTCACCCGTTTTTGTAACGGAGGTGACTGTTCCCGACGGGAACGGACCGCCCGCGTTCCATATTCCGAAGGATACGCGGTATGCGCCGTTTTCTTCTCCGAAATATATAAATTTGCCGTCCTCGTTTGTCCAGTAGCCCTTGTGAGAATTGAATAATTCGGCTGTCAGCTCCTGCTCAGTCTGCTCGACGTCCGTTTCGGCGGCTGTCGTCGCCGCATCGGTCTGCGTTTCCGTCGTCGCGGTCGTGGTCTGCTCCTCCGTCTGCGCCGCGGTCGTGACCGCGTCGGTCGTCTGATCGCCGTTACTGTTTATATTGACGGTTATACAGGACGATAGTATAAGAACAACCGATAACAATACTATTATAACTGCCGTTTTTTTCATGATTTTTTTCCTTTCCCGATATTAATATTTTTCCTTTTCAGTCAAGCAATCCCTTTGCCGCGAGGTATTCCGCGGAAAGCAGACCGCCGCCCGCCGCGCCTCTCAATGTGTTGTGGGATATGCCGATGAATTTATAGTCGTAGACCGTGTCTTCTCTCAGTCTGCCCGCCGTTATGCCCATACCGCCGTAAATATCGCGGTCGAGCTTTGTCTGAGGACGGTCGTTTTCCTCAAAGTAAGTTATGAATTTTGCGGGCGCGGACGGGAGTCCGAGTCTCTGCGGCTCGCCCTCGTATTTATCCCACAGATCAAGGATCTGTTCTTTTGTCGGTTTTTTTCTGAATTTTACAAACACAGCGGCTAAATGACCGTTCGTCACGGGTACTCTTATACACTGCGTGGTGATCACCGGAGAAGACGCGTTCTTTATAACGCCGTCCTCGACCTTGCCCCAGATCTTTAGCGGTTCCTTTTCGCTCTTCTCCTCCTCGCCGCCTATATACGGTATGACGTTATCGACCATTTCGGGCCACTGCGCAAACGTCCTGCCCGCGCCGGAGATAGCCTGATAAGTGGTGACGACCATTTCATACGGTTCAAATTCCATAAGCGGCGTGATGAGCGGGACGTAGCTCTGTATCGAGCAGTTCGGCTTTACGACTATAAAACCGCGCTTTGTTCCGAGACGTTTTTTCTGTGTTTCTATGACCGCCGTGTGGTCGGGATTGATCTCGGGTATAAGCATAGGTACGTCGGGCAGCATACGGCACGCCGAGTTGTTCGATACGACTATTATATCCGCCTTTGCATATTTTTCCTCAAGCGCCCTCGCATCCGCTTTCGGCAGATCGACCGCGCAGAAAACAAAATCGACAAGCGGCTTTATCGCGTCCGCGTCGTCCGCGTTTATGACCTTCATATCCTTTATATATCCGGGCATCGGAACGTCTAACTTCCAGCGTCCGCCGAGCGCTTCCGAATAGGTTTTGCCTGCGCTCCTCGGGCTTGCGGCTATAGCCGTGACCTCAAAAAACGGATGATTTTCAAGAAGTACGGCAAATCTCTGACCGACCATACCCGTCGCTCCCACTATACCCGCTCTGTATTTTTTCATATCGTTCACCTCAAAACTATGTATTATACTTATTATATGCTTGTTTATGCGTTTTGTCAAGTATATTTTTTGCATATTATACACAGTAAGGCGCGCGGTTTTTTATGATATATAGACAAATACGCGGATTTGCTTTTTTATAACGCGGAATTTACAATATCAAGCAGAAAAAAGGCGGATAAAGTGTTATAATAAAGGCAAGCAAGAGAAGGGAGAGTTATATTTATGAAAATGCGTGTTATCTATTATTCAGGCAAAAAGAAGATCGCGGACATTGCGGAGCATCTGTCCAAAAACTCGGACGATTACAAGCCCGACACCATTCCGCCCGATTATTCTCTCGATAAAGAAAAACTGCTCGTTCTCGGTATGTCAAAGCTTTCAAAGCTGCCGGACGACGTGCGCCGCTTCTGCACCAACCTCAAGCCCCAGACGGTCAAAAACATAGCGTTATACACCGACAGACCGGAAGCGGAGGCAAAGGAATTCATAAAACTTCTGCGTGAGAGCGGAGCCAACATATTCGACACCGTGCTTTATCTCAAACCGGAAGTCCTGCCCTTCAAAAAGGCGACGGAGGAGGAGAAAAAAGCCGCGGACGAATGGTTTGAGCAGATCCTGCCGCAGCTGAAATGATAAAAAAAATCGCCGGCTGAGCCGGCATTTTTTTATTTTGTATCATCGTCAAGGAAGACGGCGGGCGAATACAGATATCCCTGATAGATATCACATCCCATCTCGTGCAGCATATCGCGCTGTTCCTTTGTTTCAACGTATTCCGCAAGGACCGTCAGGTCAAGCGTTTCGGAAAGCTTTACTATGGAGGAAACTATCTGCCTGTAATTATCGCTTTCGCGTATGCCTTTTATGAGCGAGCCGTCGAGCTTGATTATATCGAACATATTGTCCTTGAGGTAATGCAGAGACGTCTGACCCATTGAGAAATCGTCTATGGCGAGCATAAAGCCGAGCTCACGCAGAGTCTGCAGTATCTTCTTCGTTTCCTCGTTGAACGATATAGCCGCCTGCTCCGTTATTTCTATGCAGAGCTTTTTGCTCTTTATATCCTCGTTTGCCGCAAGATCGCGGCAGAACTGAAGGAACCTCGGCGTCATTACGGTAAATCCGGTAACGTTGAAGGAAATCTTTATATCCTCTCCGAATTTTGCAAGAACCGCGTCTCTTTCCTCAAGCACTTTACGCGCAACGGCTTCCTCAAGATCGGGCAAAAATCCTCCGTCCTCCGCGAGCTTGATGACAAGCGGCGGATAGAGCCTTCCGTGAACGTTGTGCTCCCAGCGCAGAAGCGCCTCAACTCCCACGCATTTTCCGTCGTAACCGTACTGAGGCTGATACGCTATCGCGATCCCCTGCTTCATACCGTGGCGCAGATCGGCGCAGAGACCTTTTGCAAAGTCGCCGTAAACGTCGTTCCGCTCCGTCAGCTTCGATGCGAATATCTCTATCTCGTTTTTCTTGAAATAATCTATGAATTCATCGTAATACTCTTTTATCTGCTCGTCCTGCCGTTTGTCAAGCAGGCGGATGAACGGCAGATAAATCAGAACGCCTATCAGGACGTTTACAAACTGCAGTATCGCGCCCGCTGCCGAGCCCGTCGCCTGATAACCGCCTAAGATTATCGGCGTGGTCCACACGACCTCGCTCGTTATCATCGGCACCAATCCGCTGCTTATCGACAGATACGCGGTGGAATAGTTGACGAGAGGAACGGCAAGAAACGGTATGAGCATTATCGGGTTCAGTATTATCGGCAGACCGAATACCATAAGCTCGTTTATATTGAAGAGCATCGGAAACGCGGCGGTGAGTCCCAGACCGCGTTTTGCTCTGTTGCGCGAGAACAGAAGTATGGCTATGAGCAGGCATATCGTCGAGCCGCAGCCGCCCATCAGGACGAAGCAGTCAAAAAACTCTTTCGTGAGAATGACGGTCGGCTCCGCTCCGGCGGCGACAGCCGCCTGATTTGCGGCAAGTCCGGGCGCGAAATACGTCTGCATGACGCCCTCGAGCGTGTCGCTTCCGTGTATACCGAAGAACCACAGCAAGGATGACAGCAGAACGAAGAAGAAGCCCTTGAAAAATCCGTTTTCACCGATCGAGAACAGCGCGTTGAAGGCGTCCGCGAGGAGCGCCCTGAACGAGTCGACGTTGAAGATACGTATGACGATCTCATTGAAAAGCGCGAAGATTATCGCGACTATCGCTATCGGGAACAGTGTCGTCAGCATACTGTTGAACTCTCTGTCTGCTCCGGACGACATAAGCGCAAACAATCTCTTTTTCCGCAGCAGTCTGTGGAACACACGGTACAGAGCGGATGCGCCGAGACCCGTTAAAATAGCCATAAACATGGATTTCGGTCCCATGTTTTCCGTAGTGAACGTGGGAAGATAAGCGCCTGCGAGGATAAAGAAACAAAGGAGCGAGGTTACGACCGCGCCGCCCGTGACCGTATCGAGATCGGCTTTGAGCTTCATATAAGCGCGGCTTATACAGAAAGTCATATAAACGGACAGGACGCCGAAGGTCGCGCTGTAAACAAGATCGAGCAGATGCAGGATAAAGCCGTCCGCAAACGTTTCTATCCACTTCTGATACGCGTCAACGGGAAATGTCTTCAATATCAGCGCAAAAGCGCCGATAATAAGGACGGGTATCATTCTTATAAGCCCGTTTCTTACAGCGCGTACTATCGTCAGCTTTTCGACTTTTTTTACAACAGAGAAAAACCCGCTCTGATTCATCGTCATCCTCCGTCAAGATTAAAACCGTGTATGAAGCGATCTTAAAATGAAGTAAAAATCACGTCACACACGTTTGTTGTATTATATCATAAAAAACGTTAAAATGCAATACTTTTATTCCATTATTTTACGTATCTGCGCGGTTTTGGTACGGATATTATCAAAAACCGAAAATACGGTAAAAACCGACCGGAGGCTTTTTTCGCTTCCGGTCGGTTTTCCGTCGGTCGTTTTGCAGATCCGTTAACGGCGTTTATGCGCCGAGATCAGCCACTATGCCGATAAACAGCGGCATACCGTTCGACGTGTCCGTTATCGTGAATATGAACGGGCGGTCAAACAGTATCTCGGCGGGCGGCATTGCCATCTTCGCGCCGCTAAAGAACGTGATCGCAGCGGCTTTTGTGCCGTTTCTGTCGAACTCTATGCGTGTTTTCTGCTTGAATTCAGATATTAAAAGCGGACTGTCGGACATTTTTGACAGGTCCGCGCCGGCGGTAAAGATGTCAGTCACGCCCTTTGATTCAAGTATCGTTTTCAGATCCGCTTCAAAATCAAAGCTGAACTCCGGGATCTTAACGGCGCATGATTCGCCCGTTTTGTTATCCCATATGCTTTTGAGCTTTTCCCCGTCGAGCGTTGACAGAAAATCATAAATATCGGTATCGCCGTCCGGCATTATCGCGGTAAAGCAGTAGTCGCCGCCCTTGTACTTCTTATAAAAGCCGACGTATCCGTCTCCGTAGAGCGACTTTTCGTTTCTGCAGAGAAATTCACGGATCGCCGTTGTGCCGTCATAGTTGTGAAAGTCTCTTTTTCTTATCTCGTCATTCTCGTACTTCTCTTCCCACTTTGCGTCGAATATCAGCGCGTTTATCCCGCAGATCACTTCGTCTGCGCCGAATTCTTTAATGATCTCCTTAATCATACCGTCGGTATGCCTGCCGCACCAGTTGTTGACGTCCTTTACGGTTTTCATATCGAACGGCGCGGCGTATACCTGAGCGCCGAAAAGATCGGCGTTTTTCTGTAAATACTCCGGTTTTACGTCCTGTTTGAAATCTTCTTTGATCCAGAGAGAATTCGCCGTTTTTATCCTGCATTCCTTACTTGTTTTGAGCGATCCCAGAAGATACGCCGCCTCCGCGTCGAGCGCGTCCGCGTCTGTACCGAAGGCGTCCTCTATCTGCCTGAGACTTTCGCCGTCCGCGCCGCTTGTCAGAAGCGCCAGCGCGACCGCGGCGGAATACGGAGAGACAAGCGTATTTTCGCCCTTAACGTTCGCTTCGTTCAAAAGCGTTATTGCAAAACCGTTGTAAAACGCATCGTCGTGCTCCGCTTTTATCCCGGTTTCCCGCTTTTCAAAACCCGCCGAAAGCTCTGCCGCGGAAACGTTCATACAGGATACGGTACACAAAAGCACCGATAAAAGAAGCAAAACCGAAATAAATCTTTTTTTCATGTGATCACACCTTTCTTTTTATTGCTTTTCACCGTATAAGTCGTAAAAAGCGGCGGTAAGGTTACTGAATTTTTGTAAATTATATCATATTTTTTTATTCAAGTCAAGATTTTTGCCTTTTTCCTCTTGCTTTTTTTATATATTAGTGGTAAAATATTGTCTCAGCATTAAAATGGAGTAATATTGATATTATGGACATAGTTATTATCGGATGCGGGACAGTGGGGTCCGCCATATGCTCTCAGTTATCGAAAGAGGGTCATAACATTACAGTCGTCGACGTTGACACGGGTTATATGACGGAGCTTTGCAACACGCACGACGTCTACGGGGTCGAGGGCAACGGAGCGAACATATCCGTTCTGCGCAAGGCGGGAGTTGAAAAGGCTTATCTTGTAATCGCCGTGACCGCGAGCGACGAGGTAAACATACTCTGCTGCTCCGCCGCGCGGAAGCTCGGCGCGCACCACACGATAGCCCGTGTGAGAAACCCCGAATACTACGATTTTATGCAGCTGATGCGTCAGGAAATGAACCTTTCCCTGACCATAAATCCCGAGTTCTACGCAGCAAAGGAAATATACCGTATGCTCCGCTTCCCGTCCGCCGCAAAGCTTGAAACGTTCTGCCGCGGCAGAGTCGAGCTTGCGGAATTTGCGATAGCGCCGGATTCCGCGTTCATAGGCAAAACGTTATACGAGTTGAGAAGCGAGCTTAATATGAAATTCCTCGTCTGCTGTATCCTGCGCGGACAGGACGTTATAATCCCGTCCGGCGATTACCACATAGAAAGCGGCGACGTGCTCGGCGTAACGGTGCCGGAGGAAAACACGAGAGCGTTTTTCAAGACCGCGGGGATATACAGACACAGATTGAAGGATATTATGATATTCGGCGGCAGCCGCGTCACGTATTATCTTCAGGGGCTTCTGAAAAAGAGCAAGTTTTCGTCAACGGTCATAGAGAAAAACAAGGAGATCTGCCGCGATCTTTCCGCAGAGTTCGACTGCACGGTCGTCTGCGACAACGGCGCCAAGCAGGAGGTCCTGATAGAAGAAGGGATCGAGCGCACGGACGCGTTCCTCGCTCTGTCCGATACTGACGAGGAGAACGCCATCGTTTCCATGTTTGCAAAATCCGTCGGCGTCCCGAAGGTCATAACGCTCATAAATCAGATGTCGTACGTAGACTTTTTCAAGAGCGTCGGCATAGACAGCGTCGTATCGCCCAAATCCGCTACGGCGGGCTACATTCTCCGCTACGTCCGCTCCAAAATGAACGCGTCGGGCGACGAGGAGATCGAGTCCATACATAAGATAATGGGCGAAAAGGCGGAAGCGATAGAATTCGTCATTAAGGAAGATATAGAAGGACTGACGGGCATACCGCTCAAAAAACTGAAGCCGAGGCGCGGTGTGCTTATCATATGCATCGCCCACAAGGATCAGATAATCATCCCGTCCGGCGACGACGTGATATCAAAGGGAGACACCGTGGTAATAGTGGCTTCAAACGCAAAAATCACCAGTATAAAGGATATAAAGTAAGGTGGCAAGGCAAAAAAATCTGTTACGGAGAAGAAGCACAATTTCTTTTCAGATCATCATTTTCGGCTTTCTGCTCCTTATAATGACGGGCGCGCTGGTTCTCATGCTCCCAGTCATGTCAAACGACAATACGCCGACTCCGTTTTCGCAGACGGTGTTTACGGCCGTATCCGCAACGTGCGTTACGGGACTTGTCTGCGTCGACACCGCGACGCACTGGTCAATATTCGGGCAAGCCGTCATACTCGTGCTCATACAGATAGGCGGTATGGGCGTCATTACGATAGGTCTTGCGATATTGAGCATCGCGGGAAAAAGGATAGGTCTGTTCCAGAGGAGCACGATGCAGGAGTCGATATCCGCGCCGCAGGTAGGCGGGATTATAAGACTCATGGGCTTTATTCTCCGCACGTCCGCCATTATCGAGGCAACGGGAGCGGCGCTTCTCATGCCCGTGTTCATACGCGATTTCGGCGTGGGGCGCGGTATATGGTATTCGTTCTTCCATTCGATCTCCGCATTCTGCAACGCGGGCTTTGATCTTATGGGTATAAGAGAACAGTACTCCTCCCTGCTCTCATACGGTGAAAACGTTTATGTCAACGTTGTTATAATGCTTCTGATAGTCATAGGCGGCATAAGCTTTATGACGTGGAACGATTTCAAGATAAACAAGCTGCATCTGAGGAAATTCAGTCTTCAAAGCAAGATCATACTCATAACGTCGCTCATCCTCATAATCGTCCCCGCCGTACTGTTCTTCATTTTCGAGTACAATGACAAGCCCGTGGGACAGAGGATCGTATACAGTCTTTTCCAGTCCGTCACGACGAGGACCGCCGGCTTCAACACGTCGGATCTTTCAAAATTCAGCGATCCCGGAAAGCTTATAATGACGGTGCTCATGCTGATAGGCGGCTCGCCCGGATCTACCGCCGGCGGTATGAAGACGACTACGGTGGCTACGCTGTTCCTGGCTGCCATGACCGTCTTCAGACGGCGTGACGACGTGGAATGCTTCAAGCGCCGCATATCCGAGGATGCTGTGAGAAACGCGGGCGCGATACTGTTTATGTATTTCTCCCTGTTCTTCACCTCCGGCGCGGTCATCAGCATGATAGAAAACATACCGCTCATAACCTGTCTGTTTGAGACGGGCTCCGCGGTCGGAACGGTTGGACTGACGCTCGGCATAACGCCGTCCTTGTCCTTGCCGTCGCACATTATTTTAATGGCTTTAATGTTCCTTGGCAGAGTGGGCGGTCTGACGCTCATTTACGCGGCGCTTCCGTCGCATACGGATACGGAAGCTCGTCTGCCGCAGGAAAAAATTTCAATAGGGTAGGTATTTATTATGAAATCGATTCTGATAATCGGCGCGGGACAGTACGGCTGTCACATAGCGAAAGTGATGTGCACGCTGAACTGCGAGATCATGGCTGTAGACATAAACGAAAGCAGCGTGAACGAAATACTGCCGTACGTTACGAACGCACAGATTGGCGACGGAACGAACGAGGAATTTCTGCGCTCCTTAGGCGTCCGCAATTACGACGTGTGCATAGTGAGCATAGGAGATAATTTCCAGAGCTCGCTTGAAAGCACGGCGCTTTTGAAGGAATGCGGCGCTCAGCGCGTGCTTGCGCGCGCGTCAAACGACGTGCAGGAGAAGTTTTTGCTCAGAAACGGCGCGGACGAGGTCGTATATCCCGAAAAGCAGTCCGCAAAGCGCATAGCCATAAAGCTGTCCTCCGACGCGATACTCGACTTCATAGAGCTTGACGACAGCTATGCCATATATGAAATGGCGATGCCGAAGGACTGGATTGGCAAAACGCTTGTTCAGCTTGACATCAGACGCAAGTACAATATAAACATAATTTCAATGAAAAGGGACGGGGCGATAATCATACCCGGCGCGGACACGGTACTGTCCGCGGACGACGTATTATACGTCATAGGGGAGATGAAAAACCTGCGCAAGTGCTTTAAGATCTAAGGACTTTTATATGAATTACAGAATGTTGTTATACCTTCTCTCCGTCATACTGCTTCTGGAAGCGGCGCTGCTGCTGATTCCGACAGCGGTGGGACTTGTTTACGGAGAGCCGCCTATGCCGTTTCTTATAACGATAGGCGTCCTTATCGTCATATCCTTGCCCGGCGTCATACAAAAGCCGAAAAACACAAAGATATACGCAAAGGAAGGGTTTGTTACGGTCGCGGCGTCGTGGCTCCTGATGTCGGCGTTCGGCGCGCTCCCGTTCGCGCTGGGCGGCGCTATACCGAACTATATCGACGCGTTTTTTGAAACGTGCTCCGGCTTTTCCACGACGGGCGCGTCTATTCTGCGCGTGATCGAGGGACTGCCGAAGGGGATGCTTTTCTGGCGCAGCTTCACTCACTGGATAGGCGGTATGGGAGTGCTTGTCTTCATGCTCGCCATACTTCCTCAGGGCGGTAATGCGATCTACCTGCTCCGGGCTGAGGTACCGGGTCCGACAAAGGGCAAGCTTGTGCCCAAGCTCCGTCACACCGCGATAATACTGTACGCCATCTACATAGTCCTGACGCTTACGGAGGTCATAGCGCTTCTTATAGCCGGACTTCCGCTTTACGACTCGCTCGTTACGTCGTTTGGTACGGCGGGGACCGGCGGCTTCTCCGTGCTCAACAACTCGATCGCCGGCTACAACAACCCCGCCGCGGAATGGATAATAGCCGTGTTTATGCTCATATTCGGCATAAACTTCAACCTGTTTTTCCTGATCCTGATCGGAAAATGGCGCAGCGCTTTGAAAAGCGAGGAGCTGCACGTTTATCTTCTGCTTGCGCTCGTATCGACCGTTATCGTATGCATACAGACGTATAATATCTCGACAAACCTTGAGCATTGCATAAGGACGTCGTTCTTCCAGACAGCGTCCATTATTTCGACGAGCGGCTTTTCGACCACGGATTTCGACGTCTGGCCTGCTCTGACAAAATCCCTTCTGATTTTCCTTATGATCGTAGGCTCGTGCGCCGGTTACACGGCAGGTGGCGTAAAGGTATCGAGGATCATAATCGTATTCAAGAACACGATACGCGAGATACGGCATATGCTGCACCCGCGTTCCGTAAACACGGTACGTATGGACGGTGAAACCGTACCCGAGGAGACGGTAAGATCTGCCGTCAACTACATAGCGCTCTATATCGCCGTGCTTATAACCTCCGTGCTTATCGTTTCGATCGACGGTTTCAGCTTCGAATCAAATTTCTCCGGCGTTATGGCTTGTTTGAACAACATCGGACCGGGCTTCGGCAAAGTCGGCCCCGCGGGAAACTATGCGGATTATTCCGTATTCTCGAAGATCATATTATCATTCGATATGCTTTTCGGCAGACTTGAGATAATGCCGATGATCATACTTCTCTCACCCGTCACCTGGAGGAAAAAATAATGTACGAGCTTTGCATCAACACGGGTCTCGGCTTTGCAACAGATATAAAAGGATCCCTGCCGCTTATCAAAGAGGCAGGGTTTGACGGTTTTTTTACATCGTGGCACGAGGGACATACAAAGCGGATAGCGGAGCTTGCGGACAAAAACGGACTTTTTTACCAGTCCGTGCACGCGCCGTTTCACGACGTATCCGAAATATGGCTGCCGGGCGACAAGGGAGAATACGTCAAGGAAAAGCTGATAGAGTGCGTGAACGAATGTAAGGACTCAGGTGTTTCCCGCATAGTTATGCACGCGATTATCGGTATGGACAATCACACGCCGACGGAAACGGGACTTTTGCGTTTCTGCCGAGTGGTAAAGCGCGCGGAAAAGCTGGGGATAAATCTGGCGTTTGAAAATACGGAGGGTATGGAGTATTTAGCGGCGCTGATGGATCAGTTCAGATCGCCGTACGTCGGTTTTTGCTGGGACACAGGACACGAGCTGTGCTATAATTACGGTGCGGACATGACCGCGAAATACGGCGACCGCCTCACCTGCACGCATTTGAACGACAATTTCGGTATGGCGGACAGGGAACGTATGACGTGGCTTGACGACGCGCATATGATGCCTTTTGACGGGATCACGGACTGGCGGTCCGTTGCGGACAGGCTGAGACTCCATAACTACAAAGGCGAGCTGACGTTTGAGCTTACTAAAAACAGCAAGCCCGGCAAAAACACTCACGATATATACGCGCACCTCGACGAGTTTGCCTTCTTATCCCTCGCATACGAAAAAGCGGTGAAATTCAGGGATCTGCTGAAATAAAAAGCCGACGCAAGCGCGGCTTGACAGATGAAAGCGGTTATTTCTTGACTGTTTTGTTGTGATATGATATAATAAAAGCAGTTAAAAGGAGGTGCGGTATGAGTATCGGCGAAAAAATACAATACTACAGAAAAAAAGCCGGGCTGTCGCAGGAAGAACTCGGTCAAAAGCTGTTCGTATCGCGTCAGACGGTAAGTCAGTGGGAGCAGGATAAAACCGTTCCGACCGTTGACAATATAGTACTGCTGAAAAAAGTCCTCGGCGTGTCAACAGACGATTTGCTTGACGATATAGAAATCGAAGACGGTGAGCAAAAACCGCGTGAACAGTATGATTTTACATACAGCAAGACCGAAATAAATATGATATATAACTGTTTATATCGGGGACGCTTTATACGCACGGTATTGTTTTCGGCGCTTTGCATCTTTTATGCCGTAATGCCTGCAGCAGAGCCGAAAAATGCCGCACTCGTCTTTTTTTCGGCGACTGTCGCGCTTGTCGGAGTTTTGACTCTGATTAGATTATTTATTATTTCCGATAAAACAAAAAAAGCTCTGTTAAAGCAGTTTGATGATAAAACGTTTATATATGAGGTTTTTGACGGCTATTTTACGCTTAGGATAAACAAAAACAATGACGAGGTAAAAAAGCTGAAAATAAGCTTTGACGGCGTTGAAAGAAGATTTGATTCGGAGAATTTTATTCTTTTTGTGTGCGGACAGGAGCTGTTAGTTATCAAAAAGAGCGAAATAAAGGAATACTCAGCCTTAAACTCCGTCACCGTGCCGCACCCAAAAGCACTGTACGCAAAAAAACGCTTTTTGTCCGTTCTTCTTTGTATCTTATCTTCCGTTTCAATTATTGCGGCGTTTATCGTATTTGCGATCGTCGCGGCAAAGCTCCAAACCGAAGAGGTCAACGGGTTTAAATACGCATGGATATTCTTTACGTTTTTGCCCGTACCCATTTCGTCGATTTTGTATTCGGTATATCTGAAAAAACAGGGCTACGCCTACAGAAGAAATCTTATAATAGGAATCATCATATCACTCGTACTGCTTATGTGCGGCATTCCCTGCTTCTTCTTCTAAAAAAATCGGCTAAGCCGATTTTTTTATTTCGTGTCAGCGTCCACCCTCGATACCCCGTTTTCACAAAAGCCCCGAGTTCTCGGGGGTAGGCGAGAACGACTCTTTTTTTATTCTTTATTCTTTAAAAAAATCGCGGCGGGGGAACAAGCCCCCGCCCTACTGTTATTTAATTTCAATTGTGTCTCCTTTGTCCAGAACGTCTCTTATATTCACGTGCTCATACGTATCATGCGTTGCGTTCGGGGCGTGGAAGGTGATTTTGAGATTGCCGCCGTTATCGTAAAACATCATGGCGTGGCCGCCGTCGTATATGAAATCCGGCTTTAAATTATAACTGTAAATCTCCTTTTTCGTATGCTTCCACGGGCCTGTTATTTTGCCCGATTCCGAATATGATACGCCTATCGCGTACGGGTCGGACGGGTGGTGTGATATGAAATTCGACCACGTCATTATCATTCTTCCCGTTTTGGTTATGCCGATAAACGGTCCGTCCGTAACGCCGCGGTCGGTCCATTCAGGCTCGTTTGCAAGGAAAAGCTGGGTAGGCTCCGAGGTCAAGTGAGATAAATCGTCCGACAGCTTTGCCGCCGCCATTGCTCCGACGTTATCGGGCATACACGTCCATTCGTGCACGAAAACGAGCCACGGCTGACCGTCCCCGTCCACGTAAAGCGTACCGTCTATGCAGTCCCACTCACGCGGGGAAACACAGCCGTCCGCTATGTCGCAAAACGGTCCGAGCGGATTGTCCGCGCGGTAGACGGAAATCGACCGGTGCCCGGTCTTCTCGCTCCACACGGACGTGAAAATATAGAAATTTCCTTTATAATAATGGCACTCCGGCGCCCAGAACAAGTCCTTTTTTCCGTGGTGGTTTTCCGGTCTTTCGTACACCGGAATCGGCTCCGACCAGCTTTCAAGGTCGCGGCTGACAAGGCACTCAATTCCCCGCTCCCCCGCCGTTCTGTATAAATAATACGTCTTTCCCGCGCGCAGAATAAACGGGTCGCGGCAATAGAGTTTTTTTGAAACCTTATTCGGATAATCCGTTATAAACGACGCGTCGTATTCGGGGATATTCATATTCGATATTTTCATTCTCATACCTCTTTATTGATTATTCTTACGTATTCCGACAATTCAAACGCGCCGTCGTGCGCCTCGCCGACGAACGCGGCTGACATATCGCCGGGCTTCATTA
>CACZOH010000164.1 GCA_902782785.1 uncultured Ruminococcus sp.
CCCAAAAGCGAGCTCAAAAAGTTCAGGAGCATAGACAGTTATCTTCAGGGTCACCCCGATATGAAACATACGCCCGGCTGTGATATGACGTCAGGCTCTCTCGGTCTCGGCTTGTCAGCCGCCGCCGGAATGGCGCTCGGCGCAAAGCATCAGGGCAAGGATTTCAAGGTTTACGCGATCTGCGGCGACGGAGAGATAGCTGAGGGTCAGATATGGGAGGCGGCTATGTTCTCCGCCCATTACAAGCTCGACAATCTCTGCGTTTTCATTGACTGGAACGGTCTGCAGATAGACGGCAAAATAGTCGACGTTATGAACAGCACGCCGATAGACGAGAAATTCGCCGCGTTCGGCTGGCACGTGCAGGTTATAGACGGACACGATTTCGATCAGATCGAGCGCGCCGTGAACGAGGCGTCGAACATAGTCGGCGTTCCTTCCGTGATAATCATGAAGACCGTCAAGGGCAAGGGCGTTTCCTTTATGGAAAATCAGGTCAAATGGCACGGCGCCGCACCCGACGAGGAGCAGTACAGGCAGGGCATGGCCGAGCTTAAGGCCGCGCTGGAAGAAGTTAAATAAGGAGATACGGCAATGAGTGAAAAGAAAGCAACAAGAGAAGCATACGGAGAGGCGCTCGCCGAATTCGGCGCCGTATATAAAAACATAGTGGTATTTGACGCGGACCTTGCCGGAGCCACAAAAACCTCCATCTTCAAAAAAGCGTTTCCGGACAGGCATTTTGACTGCGGTATAGCGGAGGGTAATATGGTTTCCGCCGCCGCCGGTATCTCTACGACGGGACTTATACCGTTTGCGTCGTCGTTCGCCATGTTTTTGGCGGGACGCGCGTTTGAGCAGATCAGAAACTGCATAGGATATCCGCATCTCAACGTCAAGCTGGGCGCGACGCACGGCGGCATCACCGTCGGCGAGGACGGTGCGACGCATCAGTGCCTCGAGGATTTCTCCGTAATGCGCACTATACCCGGAATGACGGTCATCTGCCCCGCGGACGCCGTCGAGGCGAGAGCCGCGGTAGAAGCGGCGATCAAGTACGTGGGTCCCGTTTATCTGCGTTTCGGACGCGCAGCGACTCCCGTCATATTCGATAAGGACAATTATTCGTTTGAAATAGGCAAGGGCATAGTCATGGCGGACGGAGCGGACGTCACGATAATCGCCAACGGCTATATGGTCTCCCCGTCGCTTGAAGCGAGAGAGCTTCTCAAAGCGGAAGGTATAGACGCGGCGGTCATAGATATGCACACCATAAAACCGCTCGACAACGAGCTCGTTATCAGATACGCGGAAAAAACGGGCGCGATAGTCACGGCTGAAGAACACAACATAATAGGCGGTCTCGGCTCCGCGGTATGCGAGGCGGTATGCGGAAAAGCTCCGGTACCCGTGCTTCGCGTGGGAGTTGAGGATCAGTTCGGCAGAAGCGGCAAGGTACAGCCTTTGCTTGAGTATTACGGACTCACCCCGAAGAATATAGCCGAAAAGTGTAAAGCCGCGGTCAGAATGAAAAAATAAGAGACAACCATGAAGAAAACGGAAAAGCGCAAACTGAAAACAAGTACGGTGATCATCCGCACCGTGATATGTGTTTTCACTGCGCTTTTTCTCGTCTGCGCGTTCATTTTATCGGGCGTCGCGGTGATAAATTACGGTCCTTCAAGGACCGCGCGCGACCTCTTTGTGATCTCAATGCTTGAGACGTCGGCAGCCAAATTCCTGGCTACCTGGTATTTTTCGCCCGAGGCCATAGATTCCATAGTAAAGGACAACACGGTCATAGCGGACGAGGGTTCGTCCGACCCGTCGCTCATAAACATAAGCGGCGACACAAAAAGCGCCGAAACGGACGACGTGTATTTTCCGGGCGAAACGGACGAATATTTTACGGAAACAACAAACGACGCGGTCGGGACGGAGGAGGAGATCTCATACGCCACGGACAGAGAGACGGAGCCGCCTAAGATAAACAACGGCAAAAAGCCATACCACGTAACGGACGGGATCGAGATATACGACGTGTCGGGCGCAACGTACAGCGGCAAAATGATGATAGTATCGGATCCGTCGCGCTTATCCGTCGGCGTCTGCGGCGACTATACGAAAAAACCGCAGGGAAAAACGCTTTCGAGGATCGCGGCCGACTACAACGCCACTGCGGCGATCAACGGCGGCGGCTTTGAGGATAAAAACGGCCTCGGAGACGGCGGAACGCCGATAGGGCTCGTCATAACGAAGGGTGAGCTCGTATTCGGAGATCTCAACACAAAATACGACGTAATAGGATTCAACGAGAACAATATTTTCATAGTAGGCAGTATGACGGGACAGCAGGCTCTCGACCGCGGTATACGCGACGCGCTCTCGTTCGGTCCCGTGCTCGTCATGAACGGCAGAGCGTCTACGGTCAAAGGCTCCGGCAGCGGGCTGAATCCGAGAACGGCGATAGGACAGCGCTCCGACGGCGCGGTGCTCCTGCTCGTCATAGACGGCCGTCAGCCGTCCTCGCTCGGCGCGACGTACGCCGATCTTATAGACATAATGATGGATTTCGGCGCGGTCAACGCCGCAAACCTCGACGGAGGAAACT
Source organism: uncultured Ruminococcus sp. (assembly GCA_902782785.1). Taxonomy (GTDB): domain Bacteria; phylum Bacillota; class Clostridia; order Oscillospirales; family CAG-272; genus UBA1248. The sequence goes on from CACZOH010000164.1 coordinate 2,612, forward strand.
CCTCCGGAATGTACTACAAGGGCAGTATTATCAACAGGGGACTTCTGTCACGCGGGCTTCCGACGTGCTTTATAGTGAAATGAAGAAAAAAAGTATAATTGACAAATTTCTCGGAATGCCGAAATTCTGGAAGATATATATTTTCGTGATAACGCTCGTTATCATCGCCTCCTCTGTTTTCTTTCTGATCTTCTCGCTCAATCTGCGCAAATACGAGCAGACGTCGTCGGCGGAGAGAAGAGAGCGCGAGCGGGAGGCTGAGATATCGCGGCAGATCGAATCGGACGAGGCCGCTCTGCGTGAATTTGAGGAAAAGAGCTCCGCGGAGCTTTCGGCAGCGGAAGCGCTTTCAAAAAGATCGCGTCTTCTGTCTGAGATAGCCGAGGCGGAGAAGTCGGCTTTGACGCACGTTTCCGTCTCGCTCAACTCCAAGCCCGAAAAGGTGATGGACGCGCTTATGACGGAGCTTTCAAGGAAAGGAAGCTCGTGCCTGCAAAGCGTTATCGGGATAAACATAGGAAAATACGAGGATATCTCTTCCGTGTTCAGATACATTGACGCGGTGCAGGGCGAATACTCGTACGAGAAGAAGGATGAGCTTTCTTATACCGTAAGAAAAGGCGGGCTTTCGCTCGACGCGCGTCTCTCGGAGGGCGCGCCGGACGAGGCGGGGCATAAGACTTATTCCCTGTCCTCCGTTTCGGTCATCATACCTCTTCACTCCTACAGAACGGAGATGCCGGAAAACGCGGTGCTTAAGATAAACGGCAGGACCGTGACGGAGACGCCGGCGATAAAAAAGCGCGAGGTATCCGTAAACGTGCCGTCCTCTTTTGAAATACCGTCGGTCGCCTCCTACTCTTTTGACGGCTTTGTTTACAGACCGCATATAACGGCAGAGCTTGACGGCGTGGAATGCGTTAAAGTGGATTACGAGGACAAGTTTGTTTTCCGCGCGCAGAACGACGGCGCGTATAAAACGCTTTTGTCCGACCGGATCTGCACGCTTGCGTTCATGTACTCGGATTTCGTGGCGGGCGACTTCAAGTTCGACGTACTTAAGCCTTATCTTTATCCGAGCACCGTGCTTTACAGGGGACTTGAGGATTTTGACAACAGGTGGTATTACGACTACACGTCGATAGAAAACGCAAACGCGAAAATAACGGACTTTACCGTGATATCGGACCGGCTTATATCCGTCCATATAGAATACGAACAGCTTTTATACAGGGAAACGAAGGTGCATAAAAGGATACCCTTCAAATTCGATATCTACGTTGGCTGCGGAAAATCCGCGGATACACAGGATCCCGAAAGCTGGCGTCTCGTCTCCGTTGAAGGAGCTTAACAGAGAAAATCAATAAATTTATATAAAGCAACGAAAGGAAAAACAAAAATGCTCGACATTAAATTTGTCAGAGAAAACCCCGAGATCGTTAAACAGAACATAAAAAACAAGTTCCAGGACGAAAAGCTCCCGCTTGTCGACGAAGTTATAGAGCTTGACAGGCAGAACAGAGCATATATCGTCGAGGGGGACGAGCTTCGCGCGTCGCGCAACAAATTGTCAAAGCAGATAGGCGCTCTTATGGCGCAGGGCAAGCGCGAGGAGGCGGAAGCCGTAAAAGCGCAGGTGACGGCAAACGCAAACCGTCTGGCTGAGCTTGAACAGCTTGAGGCGGAATGCACGGAAAAGGTGCGCGATATAATGATGCGCATACCGAACATCATAGACCCGTCCGTTCCGATAGGCAAAGACGACAGCGAAAACGTTGAGATCACGCGCTACGGCGAGCCGAAGGTGCCGGATTTTGAGATACCTTACCACACTGACATACTTGAAGCGCTTGACGGCATAGATCTTGACAGCGCGAGACGCGTCGCGGGCAACGGCTTCTATTATCTGACGGGCGATATCGCAAGACTTCATTCCGCCGTCATAACCTATGCGCGCGATTTTATGATAGACAGAGGCTTTACGTACTGCGTGCCGCCGTTCATGATCCGCTCCAACGTCGTGACGGGCGTCATGAGCTTTTCCGAAATGGACGCGATGATGTACAAGATAGAGGGCGAGGACCTGTATCTTATAGGCACGAGCGAGCATTCGATGATAGGCAGATATATAGATCAGATACTGCCCGAGGCTCAGCTCCCGCTCACGCTCACAAGCTATTCTCCCTGTTTCAGAAAAGAAAAGGGCGCGCACGGCATAGAGGAGCGCGGGATCTACCGCATACACCAGTTTGAAAAGCAGGAAATGATAGTCATCTGCAAGCCCGAGGACAGCAAAATGTGGTTCGACAAGCTTTGGCAGAACACGGTCGATCTGTTCCGCACGCTCGACATACCCGTAAGAACGCTTGAATGCTGCTCCGGCGATCTGGCAGACCTCAAGGTCAAGAGCCTTGACGTCGAGGCGTGGTCGCCCCGTCAGAAGAAATACTTTGAGGTCGGCTCCTGCTCGAATTTAGGCGACGCTCAGGCGAGAAGACTCAAGATAAGAATAAA
>CACZOH010000165.1 GCA_902782785.1 uncultured Ruminococcus sp.
TTCAGCATTATATCGAGCTTAACGAGCTTGCTTTCATCGTAGCCGTCAAGCTCGTAGTCGAGCGAGGCGTAGCCGCGGCTGCGGCTCTTGAGCGAATCGAAAAAGTCGTATATTATCTCGTTCAGAGGCAGACGGTAATGTATCTCCACGCGCTCCGTGTCAAGATAATTCATCGTGACGAACTCTCCGCGCCGCTCCTGACAAAGCGTATTGACCGCGCCGATATAGTCCTTCGGCGTCAGGAGCGTCGCTTTTACCATAGGCTCGTAAGCCGCCTCTATCCTCTCCGCGGCGGGATAGTTCAGAGGATTGTCTATAGTCATCTCCTCGCCCGTTTTCAGCAAAACTTTATATATGACGGACGGGGCGGTAGTGACTATGTCAAGGTTGAACTCACGCTCAAGCCTCTCCTGTATTATATCCATATGGAGCAGTCCGAGGAAGCCGCAGCGGAAGCCGAAGCCGAGCGCCGCGGAGGTCTCCGGCTCAAACGTAAGAGACGCGTCGTTCAGCTGCAGTTTCAGTATCGCTTCTTTCAAATCCTGATATTTTGCGCCGTCCGCCGGGTAAATACCGGAGAAGACCATCGGTATGCACTTTTTGAAGCCGGGGAACGGCGTGTCCGTCGGGGCGGCGGCGTGCGTTACGGTATCGCCTACGCGCGTATCGCTTATGCTCTTTATGCTCGCTGTTATATATCCGACCTCGCCCGCGCGTATACAGTCCGACTGCGTGAGCCCGAAAGGCGCCATGTATCCGACGGAAACAACGTCGAACTCCGCGCCCGTGTTCATCATCCTTATCCTCTCGCCGGGCTTGAGCGTTCCGTCCATCACACGGACGTAAACGACGACGCCGAGATACGAATCATAATATGAATCGAAAATAAGGCATTTGAGCGGCGCTCGGTCGTCTCCCTCGGGCGACGGGATGTCAGATACTATCCTGTCAAGCACGGATTGGATGTTTATGCCGTTTTTGGCTGATATTTCCGGCGCGTCGAGCGCGGGTATGCCTATAGTATCCTCTATTTCGTGCTTGACCCTCTCCGGCATGGCGGCGGGAAGATCTATCTTATTGACGACCGGGACGACCTCAAGCCCGTTGTCTACGGCTAAATACGCGTTCGCCATCGTCTGCGCCTCGACGCCCTGCGTCGCGTCAACGACGAGGACCGCGCCTTCGCAGGCGTTGAGCGAGCGGCTGACCTCGTAGTTGAAGTCGACGTGCCCGGGAGTGTCTATTAAATTAAGGACGTACTTCTCGCCGTCCGGCGCCGTGTAGTCGAGTCTTACCGCGCGGGCTTTAATTGTGATCCCGCGCTCGCGCTCTATGTCCATATTGTCAAGCAGCTGTTCCTCCATATCGCGGTCGGATACCGTGCGCGTGATCTGAAGCAGCCTGTCCGCAAGCGTCGACTTGCCGTGATCTATATGAGCTATGATGCTGAAATTTCTTATTTTGCTTCTGTCGTACATTTTTTTCTCCGTGAAAAAACAATATTTCATTATATTTTATCATATACAAAGGCAAAAGTCAAGATATAAATAAAAAAATATAGAAGCGGGCGCCGCCCGCTCGGATATCGGACGCACGACTGCCGCCGATAAATCATCCGCTTTTTTGTTTACAAATCATTTACAAAATATATCAAACCAAATTCGCATTTATATCGTTTATATAGTAGATGAACGTGAAAAGCAAAACGATGACGGAAAGGACGGATCATATGCTTTTATTCATGGCGGATACGTTGTCAGAGAGCGAAAAGCAAAAACTTGAGATAATGTATGATAGATACAGAAGAAAAATGTACACCGCAGCCAAACGCATTCTGAACGACGGCTTCAAAGCCGAGGACGCGGTACAGAACGCGTTTGTTTCAATAGCGAAAAACATAAACAGAATAAATATTAACGACGAGGACGCGCTTGAAGGCTACGTCATAACGATAGCGAAGAACGAGGCATACAACGTGATAAGAGCCGGAGATAAGGCGGAATTATACGACGAGGAGCCTGTATTATCCGATCCGTTTTCTGACGTGGACGCAAAAGTGTTTGAAAGAGACGTTTATGAAAAAATCATTTCGGTTCTTCGCACAATGGAAGATACGTACCGCGCGCCGTTATATCTGAATTGCGTTATGGGCTTTTCGGTAAAGGAAACGGCGATAAAGCTGCACAGAAACGAAGATACGGTAAAGGGACAGCTTATGCGCGGCAAAAAGATCATCATATCAAAGCTTAAGGAGGCGGGTTATGAGCTTTAAATATTCGTTTAAAGACGCTCTGCTTGAAGCCGGCGTCCGCGATTTCAGAGAAATAAAACCGGATAAAGACTGGGTGCCATCCGAAAAATACGAAAAAGCGACGGCGGCTCTTGCAAAAAAGCAGGATAAGAAAAAAAACAATATCTTCAAAACGGGTCTCGGCAAGGGGCTGTCAATCGCCGCGGCGGTAGTGATACTTTTCGGCGTTGCGGTAGCTATTAAGCCGGTGCGCGAGGCGATAGCGTCGTCCTTCGGTACGCTGTTCGGCGTAGGGGAGACGACGTATCAGACGGGCGAGGATCCGAAGACCGATCCCGAATCGACCGGGAAAACGCCCGCTGTCGTAACTGACACGCAGACAGAAACGGAAACGGAGCCTGAAACGACCGAGGAAACGACGGCGGCGGACACGGAGGAGCCGGAGTATTATAACGATATAGAATATAATCTTCTTATGCTCGGCACTCCGAGCAAATACGGCGAGGCGTTCGATTATCTTTTCAACCAAAAA
>CACZOH010000166.1 GCA_902782785.1 uncultured Ruminococcus sp.
ATTTATTACGCAAAAGCTACGTATCTGCGTCAGAACGGCTGCCCCGGCGGCTGGTTCGGCGACAGAAAATTCTCCGGCGGCGGTCCGCTGATAGATCTCGGCGTACACGTTATAGACCTTACAAGATATTTAGCCGGCTGCCCGAAGCCCGTATCGGCTTACGGCGTGACGTACGCCAACCTCGGTATGCACCGTGCGGAGAGCGCAATGGGCTGGCACGTCGAAGAGGGCGAGCATCCGTACAACGTCGAGGACCTTTGCGCCGCGATGATCCGCTTTGACAACGGTCTTACCATGTCGATAGAAGCGAGCTTCAACCTCAATATCGAAGGCGACGTCGGCGACGTTCAGCTGTTCGGCACAAAAGCGGGCACTTCCGTCAACACGCTCCGCGTCCTCACCACAAAGGACGGCAAGTTCATAACGTTCACGCCCGAGGGAGAGCATTCCTTCCGTTTCGGTCCCGCGTTCGGCGCAGAGATAAGAGGCTTTGTCGACGCGTCGGAAGGCAAGTGCGAATGTCTTGCGCCCGCTCTGGACGGAGTATGGCTCATGAAGATAATCGACGCCGTATATGAGTCGGCCAGAACCGGCGCAAGCGTGGAAATAAAATGAGAATAGTCGTAAAGGTCGGCACATCCACGCTTGCCCACACGACGGGCAGGCTCAACATAAGGCAGGCGGAAAAGCTTGCAAAGGTGCTGTCCGACCTGAAAAACTCGGGACATGAAATAATAATAGTGACCTCGGGCGCCATCGGTATGGGCGTCGGCAAGCTGTCGTTATCGGAGCGTCCGACGGATATACCGACAAAGCAGGCAGCCGCCGCCGTCGGTCAGTGCGAGCTGATGTACGTTTACGACAAGCTTTTCGGCGAATATCATCACAACGTGGCGCAGATACTTCTGACCGCGGACGATTTTGAACAGCAGGAAAAATATACGAACTTTTCAAACACGCTGAAAAGACTGCTCCAGCTCGGCGCTCTGCCGATAATAAACGAAAACGATACCGTCTCGACGGACGAGCTCGGCATAGGCGACAACGACACGCTCTCCGCCCTCGTATCCATAGGCGCGGGCGCGGAGCTGCTTGTGATACTGTCCGATATCGACGGGCTTTACACCGCGGATCCCCACAAGGATGAGGACGCGAAGCTTATCCCCATAGTCGAAGATATGGGAGACTACATTATGAGCTTAGGCGAGGGCTCGTCCTCTTCTCTCGGAACAGGCGGTATGAAAACAAAGCTTTCCGCGGCGCGTCTCGTAACGGAGCGCGGTATAGATATGATAATAGCGAACGGCAGCAAGCCCGAGCTTTTATACGATATCTGCGAGGGCAGATCCGTGGGAACGCGGTTCAAGGGTAAATCACAATGACGACGAAAGAAATGCTCATCGCCGCAAAAAACGCGTCTTACAAGGCGCCGCAGTTAACAAGTGAAATAAAAAACGCGGCGATATACAAAATGGCGGAATGCATACGCAAAAGCTCTGACGAGATCTTAGCCGTAAACGTAAATGACGTAAAAGAAGCGGAGGGCAGACTTTCCGCTTCCATGACGGACCGCCTGCGCCTTGACGAAAAGCGGATAAAAGCTATGACGGACGGAATGGAAGCCGTCGCTTCCCTGCCCGATCCCGTCGGCGTCGTTTTATCGGAGGATACGCGTCCGAACGGACTGAAAATAACAAAAAAGACCGTACCGCTCGGCGTGGTGGCGATAATATACGAGAGCCGCCCGAACGTGACGTCGGACGCCGCGGTGCTCTGCTTCAAATCGTCAAACGTCTGCGTACTCAGAAGCGGAAGAGACTGTTATAATTCCGCAAAGGCGATAGTCGATGCGATGCGCCGCGGACTTGTTTTATCCGGACTTTCGCCCGATTTCATAAATCTCGTGCCGGACGCTTCGCGTCAGAGCGCGAACGAGCTTATGACGGCGAACGGCTTTGTGGACGTCCTTATACCGCGCGGCGGCAAGGGACTTATACAAAGCTGTCTTTTGAACGCGACGGTGCCGTGCATAGAAACAGGAACCGGTATCTGTCATATATACGTTGAGAAGACCGCCGACCCGGACATGGCGCTCGATATCATACGCAACGCCAAGACCTCGCGTCCGTCAGTTTGCAACGCCGCCGAGGTCTGCCTCGTCGATCTTGCGATAGCGGAGAAATTTCTGCCGAGGCTAAGGGAAAAGCTGCCGGACGTTGAGCTGCGTCTTGACGAAAAAGCGCAAAAGATAATTGACGGCACGCCCGCGGGCGAGCTTGATTTCGATACGGAATTTCTCGATTATATCATGGCGGTCGGCGTGGTTTCCGGGGTGGATCAGGCGATAGAGCATATAACAAAGCATTCTACTCACCACAGCGATGCGATAATAACGCGGGATGAGGCGGCAAAAGAGAAATTCATAAACGGCATTGACAGCGCCGCCGTATACGTTAACGCGTCGACGCGTTTCACGGACGGCGGAGAGTTCGGGCTCGGATGTGAGATGGGGATCTCCACACAGAAGCTCCACGCGCGCGGTCCCATGGGCTTGTGCGAGCTTGTGAGCTATAAGTATTTGATTGAAGGGAACGGTCAGATAAGATGACTAAAATAGGATTTATCGGTACGGGCGTAATGGGCGGAGCGCTTGCACGCGCGGTGAGAAAGAAGACGGAGGGTGAAGACCTGCTTTTGTCAAACGTGCCAGAATCCGTATCGGAAGCGCTCGCAGCGGAGCTCGGATGCGTCGCGGCGGACAACAAAAAGGTCGCGGAGGTCTGTAAGTATATCTTTTTAGCGGTAAAGCCGAACGTCATACGCTCCGTCATAGCGGAGATAGCGCCGGTACTGAAACAGCGCAAGGATAAATGCATAATCGTATCCGTGGCGGCGGGCATATCGATAGAGACGGTAAAGCAGTCGTTCGGATTCGATCTTCCCGTTATAAGGATCATGCCGAACACGCCCGCGCTTTGCGGCAAGGGCGTTATACTCGCCGCGTTTGACGGCGTTGCGGATTACGAAAAGACGAAATTCTTCTCGTATCTGTCCGAAGCGGGTATCTGCGACGACGCGGGCGAAAAGATGATAGAGACGGCGGGAACTCTCACAGGCTGCGGCCCGGCGTTCGCGTTCGTAATAATGCAGGCGCTCGCGGACGGCGCTGTCGCCGTCGGCGTCGACCGCGCGCACGCGGTAAAATACGCGGAGCTGACAATGGCGGGAGCCGCCGAGCTCGCGCTGTCGTCCGGCAAGCACCTTGAGAAGCTCAAGGACGAGGTGTGCAGTCCCGGCGGAAGCACGATAGAGGGCGTCTCCGCAATGGAGCACGCGGGCGTCCGCTCCGCGATGATCGACGCGGTGATAGCGTCATACGAGAAAAATCTGAAGCTCGGGAAAAAATAAAACGCGACATAAAAAACCGGCTGAAATAAGGAATTTACCTGTTTCAGTCGGTTTTTTGCCTCTCTGTCGAGACAGCCTTGCCCGTTTTATCGTAACAAACGCACTTTTTTTTGAAAATTTTTTATTTTTTACAAATTTTCCGCAACTTTTTGCGCCCCTTTTTTACTCTTATATATCAAACAAGCGTAATTTTCGGAAAGGATATGAAATGACAAAGGATGAATTTGCCGCAGCGGTGACCGCGTGTGAAAAAAATCTTTACTTATCCGCCCTCTCCGTGACGAGGAACTCGGAGGACGCGAAGGACGCAGTCGGCGAAGCCGTGTGTATCGCGTGGGAACGCATAGACGATCTGCGCGATCCGGAAAAATTCGACGGCTGGCTTCTGCGGATAGCGCTGAACAAAGCGAAGCGCATAAGGCGAAAATCGCGTGTATACGCGGATATAGACGAACTTAAAGACAGCTTCGGCGAGGATATGGATACCGGCGGCATGGAGTTTTTCGATATCATATCGCGCTTCAAAACCGACGACGAGGGCAGGCGCATCCTCTCCCTGCGTTTCTTCTACGATTACACG
>CACZOH010000167.1 GCA_902782785.1 uncultured Ruminococcus sp.
ACAATTTTATTTTGTACCGAACAGTCTGTCGCCCGCGTCGCCGAGACCGGGAACGATATACGCATGCTCGTTCAGATGATCGTCGACCGCGGCTAAGTAAATGTCAACGTCCGGATGGCGTCTTTTGACTTCCGCTATGCCCTCGGGCGCGCCGACAAGGCACATGAGCCTTATATTGTGAACGCCTCTCGCCTTGAGCATATCTATCGCGTCGGAGGCGGATCCGCCGGTCGCGAGCATCGGGTCGCAGACTATCGTTATTCTATCCTCTATATCGGACGGGAGTTTGCAGTAGTATTCAACGGGTTTGTGCGTGTTCGGGTCTCTGTAAAGACCTATATGTCCCACCTTTGCGACGGGAACGAGGGATAAGAGACCGTCGACCATGCCGAGACCGGCGCGGAGTATCGGGATTATGGCGAGCTTTTTGCCCGCTATCATCTTTGCGGTGCAGGACGCGACCGGCGTCGTTATATGCACGTCCTCGAGCGGAAGATCGCGCGTGAGCTCGTAGCCCATAAGCATCGCTATCTCGTCAAGCAGCTCGCGGAATTCCTTTGAACCCGTTTCTTTCATACGCATAATGGAAAGCTTGTGCTGTACAAGCGGATGGTCTATTACGTGAAGTGTACTCATAGTAAAATCTCCTGTCGTTTTTTTCTTTACCATTCTACACTATATTTTGATATTTTTCAAGGGTTTGATACAATTTTTTGTAAGAAAAAATGTAAATTTTGGATTATTTATTGACATACGGGCAAAAACAAAGTATTATATATACGATAACTTGCGTAAGAGGTGAAAAAAATGCCGTTTTTGCCGATAAACCGCGCCGAAGCGGGCGGCGACGTTGATTTTGTATATGTTTGCGGAGACGCGTACGTCGATCATCCGTCGTTCGGAGCTGCAATAATCTCGCGCGTGCTCGAGGCGGACGGCTTTTCCGTCGGAATGCTTTGCCAGCCCGATTATCACAGCTGCGACGATTTCAAAAAATTCGGGCGTCCGCGCCTCGGCTTTCTCGTAAGCGCGGGAAATATAGACTCCATGGTCGCGCACTATACGGCGGCGAAAAAGAAAAGGAATTTTGATTATTATTCCCCGGGCGGCAAAACGGGCTTCCGTCCCGACCGCGCCCTGATCGTCTACTGCAACAGGATAAGAGAGGCTTACGGCGACGTACCGATAGTGCTGGGCGGGCTTGAGGCGTCGCTCCGCCGCTTTGCGCATTACGACTACTGGGACGGTAAGGTGAGAGCCTCCGTCCTCGTCGACAGCGGCGCCGATATACTGACGTACGGAATGGGCGAAAACATAATCCGCCGCGTGGCGCATCTGCTCTCAAAGGGCGTGCCGGTAAAGAAGATACACGACGTGCGCGGTACGGCGTACCTGACCTCACGCGGGGACAAAATAAGGTTTGACGTCGTTGAGGGGTATGAATTTGAAGACCTTCGCCGCGACAAAAGGCTGTACGCGAAAGCGTACGGAGAGCAGTACGCGGAATGCGACCACATAAACGGGCGCGCGGTGACGGAATATTACGGCAAGCGAATGCTTGTGGTAAATCCTCCGATGATGCCGCTTACGAGAGAAGAGCTTGACAAGGTCTACGCTCTGCCGTATATGCGCGCGTATCATCCCGTATATGAAAAGCAGGGCGGGATCCCGGCGCTTGACGAGATAAAATTTTCGATAACCCACGTAAGAGGCTGCTTCGGCGGATGCAATTTCTGCGCACTCGCGTTTCATCAGGGGCGTTCCGTAGTCTCGCGCAGCATCGGATCCGTCGTGGCGGAAGCGGAGCTTCTGACGAAGCTCCCCGGCTTCAAGGGCTACATACACGACGTGGGCGGTCCCACGGCTAATTTCCGATATCCGAGCTGTGAAAAACAGCTCACGGACGGCGTCTGCAAGTACAGGAAATGTCTTTGCCCCACGCCGTGCAAAAACCTTATCGCCGATCAGTCGGAATACGTGGAGCTGCTGAAACAGGTCGAGGCCGTAAAGGGCGTCAAAAAGGTCTTCATCCGCTCGGGCATACGGTTTGACTATATGCTGGCTGACAAGAGCGACGAATTTTTCAGAAAGCTCGTCTCCGATCACGTATCGGGACAGCTCAAGGTCGCGCCGGAGCATTGCTCGCCAAACGTGCTCAAATATATGGGCAAGCCCGATATTTCCGTTTTCAACAAGTTCTGCGACAAATATTTCGGGTACTGCAAAAAGCTCGGAAAGGATCAGTACATAGTCCCGTATCTTATGTCGAGCCACCCGGGAAGCACGCTGAACGACGCCGTCGAGCTTGCGCTGTACCTGAAAAAGACGCACTGCACGCCGGAGCAGGTTCAGGATTTCTACCCCACGCCCGGCACCGCGTCAACCGTCATGTTTTACACCGGGTTAGACCCGTTCACGATGAAAAAGGTCTACGTCGCCGACACGCCGGAGGAGAAGCGGATGCAGAGGGCGCTGTTGCAGTTCAACCGTCCGCAGAACCACGCCGAGGTGCGCCGTGCGCTTATAAAATGCGGCAGGGCTGACCTTATAGGGAACGGACCCGATTGCCTCGTCCCGCACGAATCAAGGAAAACCGACGGCAGGAAAAGATAACCCCCCCGTCGTCTGACTGCGCCGGCTCTCTCAGAGAACCTTTCAAAAAACAAGGATCCCCGCGTCAAAAGCGCCGGGATCCTTTATCATGCGATTTTTTTCGGATCACTTTTCCAGATACTTCATCCATTTTATCGAAAGCGGTATCCATTCCGCAACGTCGGGATTTACCATATCGGGTATGCCGACAGACGTCTCCTCATCGGCGAGCGCAAGTCCGTGCGGTCCGTGCGGCCAGATATGAAGCTCGAATTTTATGCCCTTTGCCGCCAGCTTGTCCGCAAAGCGGATCGAGTTCACCACCGGCACGGCGTTGTCGTCGGACGTAGCCCAGATGAACGCGGGCGACGACTGTTCCCCGGCGTGAAGTTCGACGGAGTATCTTAAAAAGTCCTCCTCCGTCGGGTCGGGCTTGCCTATGATATTCATAAAGCTCGGTCTGTGAGAGCCCTCGACCGCGGACAGCACGGCGTACGACAAAACGGTGCCGTCCGGCTTGTTTATGCCGTACGGGAAATCGTCGCCGAGCTTTTCAAGCAGCCACGGCGCGCCCCAGAACGTGCCAAGAGAGCCGCAGAGATGTCCGCCCGCGGAAAAGCCGACGGCGAAAACTCTTTTTATATTGAATTCTTTTGCGTGCTCGCGTATGTATTTCATTGCAAACGACGCCTCGATCAGCGGCATGAAGCCGCCTGCGTATTCACCGCAGGAATAGCGCAGGCAAAACGCGTTCATCCCCGCGCCCAGATACTTTTTGACTATCGGCTCCGCTTCTCTGTCACAGCACATACCGTAAGCGCCGCCCGGCAGAACGAGCATCGCGTCGCGCACGACGTTCGGCATCTCCGGCGACTCGTCGCAGATATAGCAGGTCAGTCTTCCGCGCTCACAAATTTTAACGTCAAAAACTCTCATAACTGTTCTCCTTTTATATTAAATCGTTTATGGAATTCAAAATTATATCGGGCGTCTGCTGCGGGGACAGCCCCTCAAGGTCTTGTAATTTCGTCTCGCCCGACAGCACGAGCACCGCCGTCATACCGGAATTTTTGCCGAGGGCTATATCGGTATAAAGCCTGTCGCCGAAGATGCAGGCGTCAGAAGCTTCACAGCCGGTGTATGAAAGTATCATCTTTGCCGTGTCGGCGTAGGGTTTTCCGAAAAAGCGCGGTTTTACGCCGGTTGACGCGGTTATCGCCGCGGCTATCGCGCCGCTGTCGGGTATGAATCCGTCCTCCGTCGGGCAGTTGAAATCGGGGTGCGTGCAGAGGTATTCCGCGCCGCCGCGTATAAGCGTGCACGCCCTCTCAAGCTTTTTGTACGTCAGCTCCGTATCGAAGCTCGACACGACTATATCCGCGTCGTCGGACAAAACGATGCCCGCGTCGGCAAAGCTCTTCTGCAGCAGCTCTGTGCCGAGCAGATAAACGGTCTTCCCCGCCCTTTTTTCGTGTAAAAACCGTATAGTCACGTCGCCCGAGGTCAAAATCTCATCCTCGCGCGGCTCAAAGCCCATGCGCGTGAGGCGGTTTATGTAAAACGACGGGCTTTTTGAGGCGTTGTTCGTAAAGAACAGGACGCGCCGCCCTTCCGCTCTTAACCTTTTTATATATTCGACGGCAAACGGAAAAACGTTTTCACCTAAATACACGGTGCCGTCCATATCGAAAACGTACAGCTTTTTGTCTATCTTCATCATTGCATAAACGCGAGCAGAGCCGCGCCGATCACCGTCGCGTACTGCGAATTCTCCGGGATTATGTAGTTTTCCGAGAATATGCCCTTCAATTCTCTGAATTTCGGTCCGCACTGCGGGATCGTCGTGAGATTTCCCGTCAGGACTATATCGGAGGTGCCGCAGGAACGCGCGGCAAAACGCGCTATCATCGCCGCCGTCTCAAACACCATGTTGAGCAGGCCCGCCGCAAGGTCGCCGCGCGTGGCAAGATCGTCCACCTTGCCGAAGTTTGCGGCGGTGAGATTTGCGGGAAGGCCGAAATCCTTATCCGTCATTTCCTTTATCTGAAGATCCACGCGCCCGACGTCGCCGCTCTGTGCAAGCTCAACGATCGAATCGATGCTGGAAACGCCGCCGAGCAGTTTTTTTGACAGTCCCATAACGGTGCCGCCGCCGACGCCCGTGCCGCCAAGATACTCAAAGGAGTACTTGCCGTTCGTGTAGTCGCCGTACGTTATCGACGTGCCCGTTCCCATACTCACTATCACGGCGCGGCGCAGCTTTGACAGATAAAGACCTCCCAGGCCCACGCATTCAAACTCCTTAACGTGCTCGCAGGGCAGTCCGTATATCGCGTTTTTCATCATCGTGGAGCCGACGCCCGTTATCATCACCTTTTCTATATCGGATATGCCGAGTCCGTTTTCATTGGTGAATTTGCCGAAAGCGCCGTATACGCTCGTCACCGGGTCCGTGGCTCTGACGAGCATCGGACGGATAAGCTCTTTCTTTTCGTCAAAGCCGACTATTTTCGTAGTGCTTCCGCCTACGTCTATTCCTATAATAACTCTCAATTCATTTCCCTTTCAGCTATGCCGTTATTTTCCTTAATATATTATCATATAAGCGCGCGTTTGTCAAGTGGATTATGCGGCGCCGCGTCATAATAATTTCGCGCCAACTCGGAAAAACGCGGCGCCGGCGCGGAAAACGGCCGGTTTTTTGAGTTTTTTCAATTATTAAAAATATGTTAATTTTTCCGTCCGAAAAAGTCAACCGGATTTTTTAATCTTGACAAAACGTGCGTATATGTGTATAATGAATTTGATTTTAAAATACGCTGAACAAGGAGGCGTTTGAACTATATGATAAAAAAGCTTATTTCGGCCGCGGTGGCTGTCTTACTGCTTCTGCCGTGTATGACCGTGTTCTCGTCCGCTGCCGACAAACTGCCGTTTGATCTCGTCCCGCCGGCGTACGTCTCGGCTAAATGGATGGAAGAAAACGATTCGCCGACGACGACGAAACTGACTTTCAGTCTGAGCAACGATATGACGACGTTTTTCAAAAATCTGGAAGAAGCGAACCTGAACGGGACCGCGGATCAGTTTATGGCAAACATCGGCTGCACCGATTTCTGGATGAACGTTCAGATCGACTGGGCGGTCGACGACGTGGCTGACAGCGTTTCCGGCTGGCATCACACAAAATACTGGGACGGCGACGAATATTTCGGTCTCGGTAAAGACAGCGAGGGCAACGCGCGCTGCAGCGATTGGGACGTTGTCGACTGCGGTCTGAACAACGCGACGGAAACAGTTCAGGACATCTGGGTGACCCGCGGCGTACCGAACGACGACCGCTGGAACGGCAATCCCGAAACGCACACACCCGGCTTAAAGGATCAGTTGAGACCGGAGCAGTACACTTATGATACCGAAAACGAAGAGCTGCGCATAGACTACACGAAGCATACCGTGTATTTCCGCGCGCGCTTTGTCGCTACCGTCAGAAACGACGGCGTCCCGGACAAGTGGTATTTCTCCGAATGGTCGAACATCGCGAGTGTCGGAAAGGACTCCGAAAAATTCGAGCCCCTGACAAAGACGGACCTTAAGGCTCCCGTTATCACAAGTCTGCGTATGACGGATAAGGAGTTCAACGATAATCCGGTCGTAGCGTTTACGCTCACCGTTCCCGAAGAGCTGGCTGAGAACGCCACTAAGGTCGAGGCATACGGCGGCTCGATAACGATCGAGGTATGGGCGCGCGTCAAAGGCGACAAGGAGTTTACACAGCTTCAGGGCGACTGGATAATAAAAGCCGGGGAAATGGAATCAGACCTGTTCAACCTTGCAAACGAATCGAGGCCAAACGTTCCGAAGGACTCTGTCATAGAGCTGCGCTGCCGTTACAGATACGATCATCCTGCATATTTTGACGGAGATATGTATTCCGACTGGTCGAAGATCATTTCCTTCGGCACGGACGATATAAACTACGGTCCCGGTCAGCTCGATACGTCAACGACTCCGGCGGATAACAGCCAGAGCGGCGAAAAGGACAAATGCCCGATATGCCATTTCTGCCCGCAGCCTCTCGGTCTCTGCATCTTTATATGGCTTCTTATCTTACTCGCCGTAATAATCATCATAGTGATCATCATAGTGGTATCAAAGAAGAAAAAGAAAAAAGACGAGAATAAATAAGATATAACTTCACGGTACGGTCACGGCGTTATCGCCGCGACCGTTTTTTTTTGCCGCCGTTTGCGTCCGAAAACTCTTTTTCGGCAGCTTTTCAGGCGTATTTGTGTTTCATTTGATACATATTTTTTAATTTTCATTGTTTCCTATTGACTTTTTACAAAGACGCGTATATAATATGCGGGAGCTAAAGTGTAACAAATGAAACAACTTTTAAACGTGGTGAATATGGATAACTTAAATCTTACAGAATATTTAAAAAGCCTGCCCTTGTTTTCGGGGGTCGACGAAAACCGTCTGTCGGAGGCTGTTTCATTATCGGAGGTCAGAGATTACGGAAAAGGCGAACAGATAACCTCTGATACGCCGTCGTTATTCTGCGTCATACACGGTCTCGCCTGCGTTTACCGCGTGGAGGGCGGAAGATCCGTGATCCTCAACACGATAAAAAGCGGCGGCGTGTTCGGCGCGGCTCAGCTTTTCAGCGAGGACTGCGTGTTCTCCTCCGTACAGGCGGCGCGCCGGTGCTCCTGCCTCGTCATACCGCGCGCGGCGGTGACGAAGCTTTTGCAGAACGACGGTGTGTTTACCGTAAATTACATCGCCTTTCTGTCGGACAGAATAAGGTTTTTAAACAGTAAAATCGCGTCCTACACGGCGGGAGACGGCGAAAAAACGTTGGCGAACTATCTGCTCTCCCTGCCCGCCGACGACGGCGCGGTCAGGCTGCCGTCGAATATGTCGCGTCTGTCGCAGTATCTGAACATCAGCCGTCCGACGCTTTACCGCGCGTTCTCATCCCTGTGCGAATGCGGGATAATAGAAAAAAACGGCGCGTCGGTCAGAATAATATCCGAGGAAAAATTAAAACAAATATAAACATCAAAGGAGAAACAAAATGAAAAAGTATCTTTCAATCATTTTAGCGGTCGTTATGACCGTATGCGCCGTCGTGATGACGTCATGCACGGCAGGCGAGGCAAAGCTTGACGAGGTGAGAGTTTTAACGCTCATGGGACCCACGGGCATGGGCATGGCAAAGCTTATATCCGACAGCAAGGAAAACAAAACGTCACAGAATTACAAGTTTACGATAGCCACCGCGCCCGATCAGATAAGCGCGGAGGTGTTAAAGGGCGAGTTTGAGATAGCGGCTGTTCCGGTAAATCTCGCGTCCGTGCTCTACAACAAGACGGAAGGCAAGGTTAAGGTCGCCGCGGTCAATACGCTCGGCGTTTTGTACGTGCTTGAAAACGGCGATACGGTAAAATCCGTCGCCGATCTCAAGGGTAAGAAGATATACGCTACGGGACAGGGCGCAAACCCCGAATACACGCTGCGCTATATCTTATCCAAAAACAACGTAGATCCCGATAAGGACGTTACGATAGAATATCTTGCGGAGCACGCGGAGCTTGCAACGCAGATGACCTCCGGCGGCGTTACGCTCGGTATGCTTCCCGAACCGAACGTGACCGCGGTCCTTCTGAACAACAAGGACGTGCGCATCGCGCTCGATCTGACAAAGGAGTGGAGAGCCGTTTCAGATACGGAGCTCGTTCAGGGCTGTATCATAGTAAGCGAGAAGTTCGCGGCGGAACATCCGCAGGCTCTCAGAACGTTCCTTGACGAATACAAATCGTCCGTGGAATACGTCAACGCAAACGTCGACGAGGCTTCGGCTCTCATAGAGGCGGCGGGCATAGTTCCGAAGGCGGCGATAGCAAAAAAGGCGCTTCCCAACTGCAACATCGTTCTTATCACGGGAGCTGATATGAAAGCGTCCGTTTCCGCAATGCTGAACGTTCTGTTTGAAGCCGCGCCGAAGTCCGTCGGCGGCAAGCTGCCGGACGACGCGTTCTACTACGGCGTAAAATGAAAAAACGCGCAAAGTTGCCGCAGCCGCTCAAAACGCTTCTCTCATTTCTGTTCTGGGTCGGCGTATGGTGGATAATATCGCTCATCGTCGGGCGCGAGGTGCTCATCCCCTCGCCGCCCGCGGTGGCGGCGCGTCTTTTTGAGCTTTTAAAGACCTCCGATTTTTATATTTCTGTCCTTTTATCCGTCGCAAGGATAACGGCGGGCTTTGCCTCGGCTGTCGTTCTCGGCGTGATAACGGGCGTGTTATGCGCGAGATACGAAGCGTTTGACGCGCTTTTGTCACCGTTTTTCAGCGTGATAAAAGCGACGCCCGTCGCGTCGTTCATAATCCTTGCGCTCGTTTGGATAAACAAGGAGCTCATACCCGTCTTCATTTCCGCGCTCATGGTGCTCCCCGTCATACACGGAAACGTCAGGCAGGGGATACTGCAGACGGACGTTCAGCTTCTTGAAATGGCGCGTATATTCGGCTTCGGGCGCAAAAAGACGCTCAAGGTCGTATATCTGCCGTCGGTACTGCCGTATCTTTACGCCGGGATGAAAACGTGTTTAGGGCTCGCGTGGAAGGCGGGCGTAGCGTCGGAGGTCCTCTGCTTCGCCGCGTATTCTATCGGCAACCGGCTGTATCAGTCAAAGGTGTATCTTGAAACGGCGGATATGTTCGCATGGACCGTAACGGTCATAATAATAAGCGTGATAATAGAAAAGCTGCTTATGGCGGCAGTATCTCTGCACAATAAGAAAAACAGATATGATAACAGTAAAAAATCTGCACAAATCGTTTGATAATAACGTCGTCTTCGACGGCTTTTCGCTCGAATTGCCGGACAGAGGCTTTTATGCCGTGTCGGGTCCGTCGGGCTCGGGCAAGACGACGCTTTTCCGTATGATATGCGGGCTCGATACGGAGTACGGGGGCGAGATTAACGTTGAAGGTAAAATCTCATACGTCTTCCAGGAAAACAGGCTTCTGCCTCAGATGACGGCGTATGAAAACGTGTTCACGGTTTGCGGCGACAAAGAAAAAAGCCTTTTTCTGCTCAAAGCCGTCGGACTTGAAGACGCGGCAGACAAATACCCATCCGAGCTGTCGGGCGGTATGAACAGACGCGTCGCCATCGCCCGCGCGCTTTCGTACGAACACGATATACTGCTTCTCGACGAGCCCTTCACCGCGCTTGACGCGGATATCAGGGATAAAATCATATCTCTTGTAAAGGAGCTTGAAAAAGACAGGCTGCTGCTTATAATCACCCACGATCCCGATGAAATATCGGCGCTCGGATGCGATGAAATACGGATATGATAAAGACGCCTCGCGGCGTCTTTTTTCACCAGGCGGTAAAGCCGCCGTCTTTTTTCTGTTTTGGCAAAAAGAACCGCCGCATCCCGCGGCGGTTCTTTTATTTATTCTTTTACGTATTTCTTTTCCGCCTCTTTGGCGTTGTTGTGGCTTATCGTCAGCGTTACGACGGTCACCGTCGCAAAGCCCGTAAGACAGAGTACGGCGCCGATTAGCTGAATGATCTCACCCGCGGCGCGCCGGCTCTGCATCCTGTCGTACGCCGCTTTCTGCTCAAGCAGAGGCAACTTTGACAGATCGTGATAATCAACGTCCTGGAGCACTCCGCCTATCATAAACACGGCTATCGCGAACACGCATATCGCCGCGATTATCACAAAAAGCAATTCCTTTTTCATAATGCGCTCCTTCCGGCGTTTTTAATACGCCTCCGAGTTTTTCTTTTTTCTTATCACCATAACGACTATGAGAGCGGCGAGAGCGACGACGATCACACCGCATATAATGTAGACCGCAACGCCCTTATCGCTGTCTATCTTAAGCTCCTCCCAGAGGTCGTTCATAAGATTTCTCGTGTCGTCGGGCAGGTCGTGGAAATAATCCATCTTTTCGGCGTTGTAGCCGTAGAGGATATCCATGGCGTTCTCGTGTATCTCAGCCATGCACTCCTTGTAATCCTCGTTTTCATAGACGAGCTTGTTCGGGGACGCGTAGTATATCGCCTCCGCGTTCGCTATAGCTATCTCCTCGGAAAGCATGAAGTTTATATATTCGAGCGCAAGCTCGGGGTTTTTGGCGTTGGCAGGTACGCAGAGAGCGTCGACGAAAACGTTGGTACCCTCCTTCGGATAGTAGAAATCAAGGTTTTCGTTATCCTCGTACATCGTCAGAAAGTCGCCGGCGTAGTAGACCGCAACGGCGGCGGAGCCGCTCTTCATCTTATTGAAGACCTCGTCCATTACGTAGCCCTGCACTATCGTCTTCTGATCCTTCAGGAGCTTCTGCGCTTTTATCCAGTCCTCGGAATTCGTGGAGTTCACGTTCGAGCCCTGATAGAACATGACGGTGCCGAATGCGTCGCGCGGGTTGTTGAACTGAAGGATGTTGCCTTTGTATTTTTCGTTCCACATAAGCGACCAGCTCTGTTCGGCGGCGTCCGCTTCATCGACCTTCGTCGTGTCGTAGATTATGCCGACCGTGCCGTAGGTATACGGTACGCTGTATTCGTTGTTTTCATCGTAATACAGATTTTTGAAGCTGTCGTCTATGTTGCCGTAGTTTTCGATCTTCGAGACGTCTATTTTCTGTATAAGTCCCTCTTTTGCAAGTCTTGCGACCATATAATCGGACGGCACCACTACGTCGTAGCTTACGGTCTTTGATTCGAGCTTTGCGTAAAGGTCCTCGTTTGAAGCGTAGGTGGAATAGTTTACCTTGACCTTTTTGCCGCCCGTGAGCTTCATAATCTCTTCGCTTTCATTGCAGTATTTTTCAAATTCAGCGTTCGAGTCGACGGTATCCTCGCTTCCGTCTGAAATATACTCGCCCCAGTTATATACGTAAAGCGTGACGGTGTCGCCGCCGCCTGCGCCGCAGGACGCGAAAACGCATAAGATCATTACCGTAAGGACGATAAGAGCCGTGATTTTCTTCATTTGATAATCCTCCGTTTATGTTTTTACAGATGTTTTGGGTTTTTTCTTATTTGTCTTTTTCGTATTGTCGCCGCCGCCCGCGAAGTTCACGAGTATCATCAGTATCAGTATCGCAAACACCATGAGCGCGCAGAGCGCGTACATACTGAATTTTACGTCGTGCGCCGTCTGGTTATAAACGTATAACGGCAGAGTCTTGAAATCGGACGAGCTGACGAAATGCGATATTACGAAATCGTCGAGCGAGAGCGTGAAGCCGAGCATAAGTCCCGATATGACGCCGGGCATGATGAACGGCAGCTCAACTTTGATAAACGTTTTTGCGGGCGTACAGCCGAGGTCGAGCGCCGCCTCCGTCAGATGCTTATCCATCTGCCTGAATTTCGGAAGAACGGACAGTATGACGTACGGCAAATTGAACGTGGTGTGCGCTATCAGCATGGTGCCGAAGCCCATTTCCACCTTCAGAAACGGTATCGCGGACGATGCGGCGAACAAAAGCATCATCGAAACGCCCGTTACTATATCGGGGTTCATCATCGGTATGTTCGTCACGCTCGTTATCGCGGTCTTGACGTATTTGTTTCTCATACGGCTTATACCGTAGGCGGCGAGAGTTCCGATCAGCGTAGCTATTACGGACGACAAAGCCGCAAGTATAAGCGAATTTTTCAGCGCGTCGAGCGCCGTGGAATCACGGAAAAGCTCTCTGTACCAGTAGAACGAAAATTCGGAATAATTCGTAAACGAGCCCGCTCTGTTGAACGAGAACAGGACGAGAACGATTATCGGAGCGTATAACAGTCCGAAAACGAGGACCATATATATTCTGGACAGGACTTTCATACTATAAGCTCACCTCCGTCGTCGTCGCCGAATTTATTCATTATCGCGACGGATATAAGTATCAGTATCATCATAACGAGCGAGATCGCCGCGCCGACGTTTTTGTTGTTGTTCATCAGAAACTGGCGCTCTATCGTATCGCCTATCAGATCGAATCTGCCGCCGCCGAGCTTCTGCGAGATATAGAACGTGCTGATCGACGGGACGAAAACCATGGTTATGCCGGAGATTATACCGGATCTTGAAAGCGGGAGCGCGACCTTGAAAACGGTTTTTATGCCGTTGCAGCCGAGATCCTCCGCCGCCTCGAAAAGCTTGATATCGAGCTTTGAAAGCGTCGTATATATCGGAAGCACCATATAAGGCAGAAAGTCGTAGACCATACCGAGTATGACGGCGCCGGGCGTCCCGACGATTTTCACGGCGGGCAGATTGAGCTTTGTGAGAAGCGCGTTCAGAAGTCCACCGTTATCGAGCAGGGCGAGGAGCGAATAAGTACGTATGAGCAGGCTTATCCACATCGGGAGCATCAGTAAAAGGACGAACACTCTCTGCGCGGACGGTTTAAGACGCGACATGAAAAACGCAAGCGGATAACCGAGG
>CACZOH010000168.1 GCA_902782785.1 uncultured Ruminococcus sp.
CGGAGTGCCGGGCGATTATTACGAAAATTACATTAACGATTATCTTGAAACAAAAAATACCGGTGTTTACCGCTTTGTCGTTTCGTACGAGATAACGAATAACGGCATATCTGAAAGGTGGGAGTATCCGTTTGACGTCGAGGTGTGGATAAAGTCTGATACGACCGATCCCGATCCCGAAACAACGACAGTCGAGGAGACGACGACCGCGCCGGAAACGACGGTACCTGAGGAAACGACGGCGCCCGAAGAAACAACGACCGCCGAAGAAACGACAGATCCGGCCGATACGACAGCGCCTCAGCCCGACGATATAATGAATTATCTTGAATTCAAGATAGTTGACCCGAAGGAAGACGAAAGCAATCTTTTAATATCGCAATACGGTACGGAGAAATTCGCACAGCTGACAGGCATAAAGGAATGCAGCTTTGAATCTGTCGTAATACCGTCAGAATACAACGGTTATCCCGTAAAATCGGTAACCGGCTGGTATGACGACGATCTGTTTATGAATATTAAGGGACTGACTTACGTTGAATTTCCGGATTCGGTGATATATATTGAACATACGCTCAGAATGTTCAAAGGCAATAAAACCCTGACCGCTGTCAAGCTGCCGAAGAACCTTAAAAAAATTTCGGAAGACCTGTTTTACGGCTGCGAGAGCTTAAGGACGGTGACAATGCCCGAAACGCTTGAAACAATAGGAAAAAACGCGTTTAACGGCTGCAAAAACCTGCGTATCGATACCGTTCCGTCAACCGTAAAGACGATAGGCGGCGGCGCGTTTACGAACTGTCCGAAAATAACGAAATTCACTGTGCCGGAGGGTGTTCTGAACTTAGGCGGCGGAGCGTTCCAATACTGCTCCAACCTGAAAGAAATCACGCTGCCCGATACGCTTATGGCGATAGGCGGAGAGTGCTTCTGTTCGACGAGCATCAAGAGCATAGTGATACCGCAGAATAAAGACTACCCCGAAGCGCCCACGCTCGGAGAGAGCCTGTTTGCAGGCTGTTCGGTGCTTGAACACGTACAGCTGCCCGACGGGCTTACCTCAATACCGTGGCAGATGTTCAGCAGCTGTGCGAGACTTAAAGAGCTTGATTTGCCGTTGTCTGTTGAATATGTTGATATTTCCGCGTTCAACAATTCGGGTATAAAGAAAATAAAGCTCGGCAAGTACGTGCATACGATAGTCAACAGTAAAACGAAAGTTACGGACTTAAGCAAGATAGGCATTGAAATAGAGCTTGACCCCGACAGCAAATATATAGCTGTCGAGAACAATATAATTATACCTATATATGACCGCTATACAATCATCGGCGCAACGCCGGAGAGCGTTTACGGAAATGAGCTTGACTGTTTTGTGGATTATCTGAGCGACTCGGTAAAGAACAAATACACGCGTAAGTTTTACAGCGAGATGACGGATGAATATAAAGCGAGCCTGAATCTCCCCGAAAATTACGAAAGTATGCCGTTTGAAGAGCTGTATAACTATATATCTTGGTTAAAACCCGCCAAAGACGACGCCGAATTTTCACTTGACAGAATAAGGCTGTCAAATCTGCGCTGTGTGCTGACAGGCGGCAGAGAAGCGGAAGTATGGTTCTACGTTTCGGACGGACTGAATCATAATTATGAAGTCGGACTCAACGTCAGAAGAAACGATGAGATATGGCAGATAGTAAGCGTAAAAAATATTAAACTGTGAGGATAAAAAATGAAAAAAGTACTATCGGTATTATTGATCGCTGTAATGCTTTCCGCCGCGGTATTCGCCGCGTCGGGCGACGTCAACGCCGACGGATCGATCAACAACAAGGACGTCGTGGCTCTGTTCAAGTACGCGAGCGGAAACGAGGCCGCCGTGAATAACGTGGACGAGTGCGATATAAACGGCGACGGCAGTATAAACAACAAAGACGTTGTGGCGCTTTTCAGAGATGTGAGCGGCACGGCGGCGCCCGTGTTTGAAGAACCGTTCTATTATCCGAACAACGACGTAGTGAATGATTTCAATTTTGAGGGCGATAAAGCGGAAGGCTTTACGGGAATATACTTTGTGATAAGCAGAAATACCGCGCATATCTCCCCGGGAGAAAGATTTCAGGTCCGCTTTGCCGCGTATCACTGGCGTGACATCAGAGTCAGCGTAAAGGACGTTGACCTTGAAATAACAAAAGGCAAGGAGCACGCGACGATAGACGGCAAAGGCGTGTTCACGGCTAAAAGCGTGGGCGAGGTGGAGATCACCGCGACGCTCAAAGCAGACCCAACTAAAACGGCAAAAGGAACGATAAACATAACCGAACCGAAAGAAAAAAATACAATGTGGCAGGGAAGCGGCACGTTCCGCGATCCGTATCTCGTAAGCACGGCGCAGGATTTCTTAAACATTCAGAAAATAAGCAAATACATTGACGGTCTTTCTGAAATGGATACCTGTTGGTTCAAACAGACAAACGACATAGACTTTACGGGCGTTGATTTTGAGCCGGGCTTCTTTACGCACAACTACGACGGAAACGGATATAAACTCAAAAACATAACCGTGGACGAAACGGTGGACAGATGCGCGAGCGTCTTCGGATATGCGTATTACTGCGTTATCAAAAACGTGACGGTTGAAAATTTCAGATATGAAAGGCATGATACGATAAGCGCCTGGGAAGCCGCGGTCTTCTTCGGCAACACAAGGGGTATTACCGCGTATAACTGTCACGCCGTAAACGCCTATATCGACATAACGGGCAATACAGGTAAAACCGGCTGCGCGGGCGGATTATTAGCTCATGAGGTATTCGGCGGCAGTTACGTAAACTGTTCCACCGACGCCGTGGTAAAAGGCGACTATGACGTAGGCGGTTTCTACGGTACAACAGAGGCTTATGAAGGCATATTCGTTAACTGCAAGGCGACGGGTACGGCGGAGGCGGTACTCTACACGGATCGCTGCGGCGGTTTTACGTCACAGCAGATATCGTATTTGACGGCGATACAGTTTTACAACTGCAGCTCGGTTCAGTACGACCAGACGCTTGAAGTAAACAATATTGTAACGGAATAATAAGTATAAGGCGCAAATTGCTTTGCGCCTTAAACCCGTTTTACTTGACAAATACAATTTTATGTTGCATAATTATTTAAATTGCATAAAAGTATAAAAAGGGGACAAAATGAAAAAATTTATCATATTATTACTGATTTCTGCTATTGCCGTATCGCTTTTCTCATGTGCCGATCCTTCCGCGCCTGCCGCGGACGTTACGCCGGATGAGCAGACCGTTACGGAGAGCGAAACCGTGACCGAAACGGAGACCGACGCGCTGACGGAAACTGACGCGGAAAGCACGGACACGGAACTGGTAACGGAAACCGAATCTGTAACGGAAACCGAACCGGTGACCGAAACCGAACCGGTAACGGAAACGGAGCCGGTGACTGAAACGGAACCGGTAACGGAAACGGAACCGGTAACGGAAACGGAGCCGGTGACTGAAAC
>CACZOH010000169.1 GCA_902782785.1 uncultured Ruminococcus sp.
ACTTTCATAAAAGGCGGTATAGTTGACGACAGAGGCAACGTGATAGTCGAAAAGAAAGTGCCGACCGAAGCGGATAAAGGCTACAAACAAGTAATCGAAAACATAGCGGGGCTTATTAATTCTCTGCTTTCATCGGTGAATATGACTGCCGTTTATCTTAAGCGCGTACGCCGAAAAATGTCTGTTTGCGAATATCAGCGTGCCGTCGTCTGTTTTAACGCTTTGTCTTTGCGTCTTCTCCGCTTTGACGTTCATCACCTCGAGCGCCTGCTCGACGTGAAGCTGCCGCGGATTGCCGTTTTTGTCTACTCTGCCGTAGTCGTACAAGCGGTATGTTATGTTGCTGTTCTGCTGGATCTCGCAGATAAGACAGCCCGCGCCTATGGCGTGCACCGTTCCCGCCGGTATGAAATACGCCTCGTTCGGCTTGACCTCGATCCTGTGAAGAAGCTTTTGCAGCGTATTGTTCTCCACGGCGGCTCTGACCTCCTCCGCCGTCACGTCGTTCTCGAATCCGACGTAAAGACACGCGCCCGGCTCCGCCTCGACCACGTACCACATTTCCGTTTTGCCGTAGCCGAGCCCTCTTGTCAGCGCGTATTTGTCCGACGGATGCACCTGCACGGACAGATCCTGTTTTGCGTCTATGAATTTTATAAGCATCGGAAAATACGGAAAGCCCGCGCAGTTTTTCCCGAGATCGGATGGCGCCGCCGCGTCTTTCAACAACCTGTTGTCCTCCAGCCTGCAGGGTCCGTCCGGATGGAAGGAAAGCTCCCAGCTCTCCGCGCACGGAGTCACGCTTTTATCCTTTCCGTATTTTTCGGACAGCTTTTCCCCGCCCCATATGTAGTTTTTGCATACGGGGTACAGCTTTTCCGCTTCCATAAAGCCTCCTCCTTTTTCAGTCCTTATATAAATATTATAATCTTTATTGTAAAATAGTCAAGACCTTTTGTTATAATTATTCCGATTTGTTGATTTGTTCATATGTTGCTGATACAATGATAATAGGATATTATGCGTAATCGGAAATATGAGGTGTTTGGATGAAAAAAGCGAAAAGAGCCGCGGCCGCGGCAATACTCTTTTGTATCTGTTTTTCATTTGTTTTGTCTTTATATACGGCGGCGACGGAGAAGACCGGCAAAAAATCGCGGACGGGCGATTTCAGCGCGAGCCATTCCGCGGTGCTTTACGACAACAGAAACGGGCTTCCCACGTCGGAGGCGAACGCGATAGTCCAGTCCGACGACGGATTTATATGGATAGGCGGCTACAGCGGACTTATAAGATACGACGGAAACGAATTTTACCGCTATGAATCGTCCGGCGGGCTTGCAAGCGTCGTTGCTCTTTTCATAGACAGTAAAGACAGACTGTGGATAGGTACGAACGACAGCGGCGCGGCGGTATACAAAAACGATGAACTGACGTTTTTCGGACTTGCCGAGGGACTGCGCTCCTCCTCCGTCCGCTCGATGATAGAGGATAACGACGGAAATATAATGATAGCGACGACCACGGGACTTGCGTATGTAGACGGAAACGACACGCTTCACGTGATCGACGACCGTCTTGTGAACAACGAATACGTCTGCGAGCTCGTAAAGGACAGCAGCGGAACTATATACGGCGTGACGCTCACGGGCGGCATATTCACGGTAGACGACAGAAAGATAAGCGGATACTACAGCTCCGCCGATATGAATCTTGAGATCATAAACACGGTATATCCCGATCCCGAAAAGCCTGGCTACGTTTATCTCGGCGCGCAGGAGTCGCCCGTGATATATCACGGAAAGCTTGACGGAGACAAATTCGACACTCTGAGGGCAGAGCCGTTTGAAACGATAAACGCGATACGGCTTTACGGGGATGAGCTCTGGGTCTGCACTGACGTCGGGATAGGCGTGTTCCGCAATGGTGTTTTTGAGCCGCTTACCGATCTGCCGATGACAAACTCCATAGACCACGTTATGATGGACTACGAGGGAAATCTGTGGTTCACCTCCTCGCGTCAGGGCGTTATGAAGATAGTGGACAACAGATTTATGGATCTGTCAAATCTGTCAGGACTCCCGCTGCTTATCGTAAACAGCACCTGCTTGTGCGGCGACGATATGTATATAGGCACGGACACGGGGCTTTATATACTCGACGGCGATATGAATATAACAGAGAACGAGATAACCGCGCTGCTGAAGGACGTGAGGATCCGCTGCATAAAACAGACGGACGACGGATATATATGGATGTGCACGTACAGCAACGACGGACTTGTGCGCTACGATCCGAAAACCGGGGAGGCCGTGTTTTACGACGAGAACGCGGGCATGGCGTCAAACCGCGTGCGCACGCTTATACAGCTTTCCGACGGTACGATAGCCGCCGCGACGAACGCGGGTCTTAATATAATAAAGGACGGCGTCGTAACGGAGACCTTCGGCAAGAGCGCCGGCATAGGCAACCTTGAGATCCTCTGCGTGGAGGAGGGAGAGAACGGCAAGCTCTATCTGGGAAGCGACGGCGGCGGCATCTATATAATAGACGGCGCAAAGGTGTCGCGTCTCGGTATAGAGAGCGGTCTGCGCTCAGAGGTCATTTTAAGGATAAAGCGGGATCCGGTCGATAAAAGCACGTTCTGGATCATAACGAGTAATTCGCTGTCTTATATGAAGGACGGGAAAATAACCACGTTATCGTCATTCCCTTACGCAAACAACTTTGATATTTTCTTTGACAAATACGACCGCGCGTGGATAACGGCAAGCAACGGCATATACGTTGTAAAGCGCGACGATCTGTTATCCGACAGCGTTGCGGAATATACTCTTTTCGACAGAGATTACGGTCTGCCGGGCATCGCCACGGC
Organism: uncultured Ruminococcus sp.; assembly: GCA_902782785.1. Classification (GTDB taxonomy): domain Bacteria; phylum Bacillota; class Clostridia; order Oscillospirales; family CAG-272; genus UBA1248. Next base: position 2,876 of record CACZOH010000169.1, read on the forward strand.
AAACTCCTACAATCATATAACCTCCGACGGAACGCTTTACGTCTCCGCGACGACGTGCGTTTACAGCGTCAACATAAACGAGGAGACGGGCGGCGGAAACGAAATAAAGCTCTCCGTGCCGTTCATCGAATACGACGACAACACTGTATGGACGAACGGATCGGACACGGTGCATATCCCCGCAAACTGCAAGCGTCTCAACATTTACGCAAACGCCTTTACGTATTCTCTCAACGACCCGCATATGTGCTATATGCTCGAGGGCTTTGACGACGCCCCGACTTATATCACAAAACAGGAAATGACGTACGCGAGCTATACGAACCTGGAGGGCGGCACGTATAAATTCATCCTCTCCATAATAAACGACGTGACGGGAGAGACGGAAAAAACGGTAGAGCTTACGATAATCAAGACCAGGGCGTTATACGAACAGATCTGGTTTATGGTGCTTGTCGCCCTCGCCATTCTCGGGCTCATACTCCTCGCGGTCATGTTGATCTTCAGAAAGAAGACCAAGGCGCTTTTACGCAAGCAGGAGGAGACCAAAAAGCTCATAGACGAAATGACAAAGGTGTTCTCCGGCTGCATAGATATGAAGGACGCGTACACGAACGGCCATTCCGCAAGAGTGGCAAAATACACGGCCATGATGGCGGAGAAAATGGGAAAGAGCAAGGATGAGGTCGCGGAGATCTACAACATCGCCCTGCTCCACGATATAGGAAAAATAGGTATTCCGGACAGTATCTTAAACAAACCCGGCAAGCTCGACAACGACGAATATTCCGTAATGAAGAGCCACGCGCAGAGGGGTTACGATATCCTTAAAGAGGTCAACATAGACCCGGATCTTGCCCTCGGCGCGGGATATCACCACGAAAAATACGACGGATCCGGTTATCCGTCCGGACTGCGCGGCGATCAGATACCGGAGATCGCAAGGATAATCGCCGTTGCGGACGCATTCGACGCGATGTACTCAACGCGTCCGTACAGAAAGAAAATGCCCATAGAAACCGTCGCGGCGGAAATAAAACGCTGCTCCGGCACGCAGTTTGCGCCCGAGGTGGTGGACGTTTTCCTCAAGCTTGTCGAAGAAGGCAAGCTGACGGACGACAGCGTGAACTGACGGGACCGTTTTCCCGATCGGCTTGTCACACATTGAAACAAAAACAGAAAGGACGGGTGTGATATGATAAAAAAGCTTTTTTCATCG
>CACZOH010000170.1 GCA_902782785.1 uncultured Ruminococcus sp.
TCGGCGGATAAAAAATACGACCCGACTTCCTTTGCAAGTCAGAAGGAGGACGCGGCGAAGGCGCTTATGGCGGGCGAGACGTTCCGTCCGGGCTGGTGCTTCAACGAGCTTGTAAAGATACTGTCGGAGAGCATAAGAATACTTGAAAGCGACGGCTCCTCAGCCGCCGTCCGGGCGTTCTGCTGGATGCAGGGCGAAAGCGACGCTAACAGCGAAGAGGCGACGTCCTCCTACGCCGCAAATTACCGTGCGTTCGTATCCGATCTCAAAGCCCGCTTCGCACCGTATACCGGAGAATGCGTTTTCATCGACGCGGGGATAAGCACGGTATGGGAGAGATACGAAAGAATGAACGAGATAAAGAAAGAGCACGCGGAAAAGAATAAAAACTCCGTTTTCATAGACACGATAAAGGCGGGACTCACAACAAAAAACGAGCCGCACGGACAGCCCGATATAGGTCACTACGACGCGGAAAGCATGCTCCGGCTCGGCCGTCTTTTCGCAAATTACATAAAAATATAAATACAATAACTTGACATTGCGGAAAACGCGTGTTATAATAAAAACAAAATATGTTTCTGAATTGAAAAAGAGGTTGTTTATGAAAAAAATACTGCCGTTTATACTTGCCGCTTTGTTTTTGCTGTCCGCCGTATCGTGCAATACGACGCCGGACGTGACTACGGACAACACAACAGAGCCGGGTACGGAAATAATTACGGAAAAGGAGACAGAAGAAGTGACCGGAACGGAAACAGAAGCAATAACGGACGAGCCGATAATCGACGAGGACCCCGTTTTCTATGAAAAAACGGACCGCGCGCCCGTTGATCCCGCAAGCGCCGACCTTTCGGGTACGGACTGGGACGGCACGATAGTCAACGCGAATGAACGCGCAAACGGCGTAAGCGGCACCTTTACCGACGCCGAAAGAAAACAGTTTCTGATCAAAAATCAGACTTCGTCACTTTTATACGATCTTCAGACAAACGGGAACAAGCAGGTCGCGGCGCTGTACAACGCCGAGGGGAAACCGTATTTCACAAATACGATGGACGCTTATATACTGAACGCCGACGGTGTTAAATTCAGCTCCGCGTATTCAATGTCGAACGGCAGGATGAACAGCAACCGTATAGGTTATTACTATTACGATTTCCGCTTCCGCGATCAGGATTTCATAGATCCGGAAAGCCTGAACGACACGGATTATTACGATATTATAGCCAAAGGCTCCAAGTGGTCCGGCAACGACGTCAAGGGTCTTTCAAAGAAGGGCGGCGTCCTGAAGTTTGAGGTGACCTCATCCATAGACCCGTATGTACTGACAAGCGTCAGTTATCCCGCCGACAGTTACGACTCTGTGCAGATAACAATAAAAGCCGACGTTTCGACCGTGGCGTATCTGTATATAATTGCTGGCTCCCACAGCGAATTCAATCAGGATCAGATGACCAACTTCAAATTCGTAGCGGGCAAATGGACGACGGTCGTCGTTCCCCTCTCCTCCGTCGCGGACTTCACGGGACTTGTCAAGGGCTTCAGGATAGACTGCGGCGTTCAGAGCGGCGAAAAGGTCGAGATAAAGGAGATAAGAGCGGTCAACAGAAGCAAATCCACGGTACCGCTCGCATTCGAGCATATTTTCCACACGTATTCCGATAAGATGCACGAGGTGGTGCGCGCCGTGGCCACCGCTGATTACGAGGGCGGCGGCAGATTTGAGACGCAGGTCGTCATACCCGCGGATACGGTGAGAAAATTCGTCATCAAAAACGCGGCGGGCGAGGTATCGTCGCTTGACGGATTTGATTTTTCCACAACGGAATACGTCGGCTTTGACATAAAGAACGCCGGCATATTCGGCATAATAATGCCCGCCGCCGAAAACAACGGCGATGTGAAGGTAGAGCTTTCGGGCGGGAATTATATAATCACCCGCGGCATGGACGTACAGGGGACGGTCAAAAAGGGCAAGGATATGCTTTTCGGTCACAGGCTTTACACCTCGGTCTCGCATCAGTTCAACGATCTGAGAAAAGAAGCGTACACGGAGAGGAATCCGCTTACCGATATTTATATAGTCAAAAAAGTTGACGACGCGGAATTCAAGGGCTATGACCCGCTGACGGGCAGCTACGTCTTCACCGTAAGAGCCATGGAATTCAGCACGGCGTTCCACAGCCAGCCCAACAAGCAGTTCAACGTGAACGCGCTTATCTGCGGCGACGGCGTTGTCGACAGAAAGATATACGTGCAGACCGCGGAAAACTCCAAGACGCGCAGAGGCCGTCTTGAATGCGCCGCCATACTTGACGAGAAAAACAGAGTGCTCCCGCTTCCGCTTGAGGTCGGCAAAAACTTCGACGGAGAAAACGAAGAGCCGCTTTACTATCCCGAATACGGTACGGGCGCCGCGGCGTTCGGCGAGGTCTACGTACCCGTGACCGTCGGAAAGGACGAAAACAAACAGTTCACGATGCTCCATCTGTATCAGAACTGGGGCAACTACCCGCTGAAGCAGATCTCGTTCATCGCGTTCCACATACCGTATTATCATCTGTCCGTCGGCGTAACGGAGACGAACTGCATAACGCCGTATTACGTACAGGGCAAAGACGGCTGGATGCTCCCGGACTTCCGCGCAAATTCCGCTCCTTTCTGGGACGGCGGACGCGGCACTCAGCATACGAGCATAGGAAAGCTGTTCTTCCTGCAGTATAAGGACGCAGACGGAAACGTGAACAAGGCGGAGATACAGAATTCCGACATAGTATCCTCCGGACCCGTATACGCGGATATAAACATGCATTATCTGTCCGACGACGGAAAGATAAAGGCGACGTACAGACACGCCGAAATGGCGCAGACGGACGAGACGAGAACGTATTATACCGTAAAATACGAGGTGCTTGACGATATAAAGATAGCTGATTTCAAAAACGATTTCTCCATCTTCTCGTTCGACAGCTTTAACGTCGGCTTCTCAAAGGTCGGCTATCTTGACGAAAACGGCAAAAACGTCGTGGAGAACGTAAAGCAGACTGAAAGATTCATAAAGCTCGGCGCGGAATATCCGTACTTTGATTTCTACGGCGGAAACGTAAAGGACAGCGTAAACTTCGCGCTTATAATCAGAGACAGCGATATAACCGTCGGCGGCAAAAAATACGACGGCAGGTTCCTGATAAAAGAGAAGTTCGACGGCACGGTCAACCTCGCTTCCCTGTCGCTCGATCTCGGCGAGACGACGCTTAAAAAGGGCGACGTGATAGAGCTGAACATGATCCTTCTGCCGTGGGGCTATTCCACAAGCACAAGCGACAAAAACGTGACGGACGTAAGACAGGACAGCTGCATTTCGCCGTTCAAAGTGACCGTCATAGAGGGCGAGGAGCACACGGACGATTATATCCCGTCGCTTCGCGCGGTCAACAACTCCGCAAAATTCAGGATATCCGGCGGCGCGAGCACCGCTGCCGTCAGGATCTACGGCTTCACGGACTACACGCTTCCCGAAATAACATTCAAGGCGGACGGCAAGGACGCGGATATAACGCTCGCGGGCAAAAACGGATATGACGGCTATCAGGTCAACCGCGACGATGACGGAACGTATTCCTTCTCCTTCAACGTGAATATGAACAACGCCGCCGAATACGAAATAACGGTAAAACAGTAAAACAGTAAAAAACATGACGGGGGTGATCGGAGGATGAGCGCTTCAACGCCGAAAAAAGCGGCGGTAATATCGGCATTTATCACCGTCTTTCTGCTTTCGCTCTCCTCATGCGATCTTTCCGGTATCGATCTGACGCCGGAAAGCACGTATATCCCGGTCACCACCGCCGCGGATACGGCAAAGCAGGCGGAAACAGAGACGGAAGCGGCTTCCCATACCGTTTATGTCTGCGGCAAGGAGTTTTCGTCAGACGCGGAGGAGCTCGTTTTCTCGGGCGGGGAGATAAAAAGCCTTGCGGGGATAACGGATAAGCTGAGCGAATTCAAAAACCTCAGATCCGTTGATCTCGGCACGTTCGAGATAAGCGTTTTTGACGCGGAGGCGCTGAAAAGGGATTTCGGCGGTATAGATTTCAGATATACCGCGTACGTTCCGCTTTACGGGTCGAGGATAAAAACGACGGAAACGGAAATAGACCTGTCCGGCAAAGACATAACGGATCTGACGGAGCTGTCTGAGGCTCTTCCGTATCTGCCGTCCGTCACGCGCGTTTACAGCACGGACGGCATAACGTCATACGAAAACAAAAAAGACCTTGCCGAAAGGTTTCCGGAGGTCACGTTTTCCTTTGACGCGGTGTGCGGTATATACGGGCGCTCCGTCGTCGACTCGGCGGCCCTGCTCGATCTCAAGGGTCTTTCGATCGGCGACGATCTTGCGGAAAAGCTGAAAATGTTCCCGCGCCTTGAAGCGGTGGATCTGCATTTGACGGACGTGAGCGCGGAACAGCAGAGCGAGCTTGTAAAAGCTTTCCCGGAAATAAGGTTTTTATGGGACGTTGCGATCGGTGGTCAGTCGTACGATTCGGGCGTCGGCGACCTCGATCTTACGGGTACGCAGCTTGATACCGGCGCCGTCAGAGCCTTCATTCCGCTTTTTTACGATCTCGGACGGATAGATCTGTCGGACTGCGGCATGCAGAACGAAGAGCTTGCACAATTGCGTACAGAGTTTCCGGATATAAAAATAGTCTGGCGGCTTTATATGGGAAAATGGAGCCTTAAAACGGACGCGGTCGCGTTTTCCGTTCTGATCTACGATTATGATTATACGCGTCTGACGAGCGAGGATATAGAGGTCTTGAAATACTGCACGGACCTTCAGGCGCTCGACCTCGGTCATCAGGCGATAACGGATCTCTCCGTCATCGGGGATCATCTGACGGATCTTCGCGTGCTGATACTCGTCGACAACAAGCTGAGCGATCTGTCTCCTCTTTCAAAGCTTCGTCATCTGCATTATCTCGAGATATTCGTAAACAGGCGGGTAAAGGATATATCTCCGCTCGGAGAGTGTAAGGAGCTTGTCGATCTGAACGTCAGTTATCTGTACGATTTAAGGGATATAACCGCTTTGCTCGGTCTGCCGCTTCTCGAACGGCTCTGGATAGAGCACACGGACGTTTCCGAAAAGGATATAAAGCGTCTGAAGGAAGCGCACCCGGACGCGACGGTCATAGACGTCGGCGAGGGCTCGGTCGATCAGGGCTGGAGAGAACACCCGAGATATAAAGCGATGTTTGATATGTTCAAGAAAACGAATTATATAAGCGAGGAATTCACAAAATACGATCTTTCCGCATCATAAAAACCGTGTTTGTAAACGATATATGAATTTTCTGTCGAGCGAAAGTTTCGGAAAATTTCATAAAATATGTTGACAAATCTCCTTTTTTGATTTATTATAGGAGGCGTTCCCCTGTGAACCCCCAACGCTCTCAAGTTCGCGTCGGGGAACCCCGGGCCCCCTGTAAAACCAAAAAAGGAGACGGTTTTTTTATGGACATCGTACCGGATTACGAGCTTGATCTGTCGCCGACACTGTATGGTAAATATAAAAATATCAAGGAAACAACGGTTCGCTTATTTCAGGACGTGCATATCATATATTATCTGCTCAAAGGAAGAGCACGCACAGAGGACGCGGACGTTTACAGTATACTCTGCGTAAAGCTTTACCGCGGAATAACGGAGGAATGTGAATTCGCGTTCGACGTTTCGTCAAAGCGTGACGACGCCGCGCATATCTATGACGTCCTGTGCAGAAACGCCGTGACGCCCTGCTGTTTGTTTGAAGCGCTTGAAAACATCATATATAACACGCTGTAAAAGCGGTGACTCGGCGCCTTCTCCCCGTTTTGCTCACTCCACCCTTTTTCCGACCGTCACGGTGCCGTCACCGTTCCAGGTCAGATGAAAGATCTCGAGATACTGTTCGCAGCCCGGCTCGCGCAGGCAGCTCGATATATACCATCCGCCTCTGAATTCAAACACCTCCGCGCACGACGGGACGTTTGCGGGGCAAAGCGGCGGTGTCGTCCACGGGATGAGCATACCGAGACTTTTCCAGCCTCTGACCGGATCGTCGGATACGGCGTACGCCGTGCCGTGATTGCAGTTTGTATAAAACAAATAATACTTTCCGCCGCGCTTCAGAACGAAAGGCGATTCGAGCGCGACGTCGCATATATCGAAAGCGTACGCGCCCCCGTCGCTCCAGTTTATCATATCGTATGAAGAAGCGACGCCGACGGCGGGACCGGTGTACGTCGAGGTACAGTAATACATATACGCGCATCCGTCGTCGTCAACGAACACCATGGCGTCGCGGCAGTCGGACCAGCGGTCCGCGCTCCACGGACAGTCTTTCCCGGGTTTTACCACCGGGTTTTTTTCATATTTTTCCCATTTGTAAAGATCCTTTGACGTCGCAAGGCAGATCGCCTGCGCGACGTTTATATTTACGCCCGTATAGTACATATAATACGTTCCGTCCTTCTTTGTCACGCCGGGCGACCAGACCTGATAATTCTCGTGCAGATCCCTGTCGACGCTGATCACGGGCGGCTCTATCCTCCAGTTGATCAGATCTGACGTGACCGCGTGGCCGACGGTCGATACGGGCATCGTATCCCACTCGTAGCCTATATATCCGCGGTTGTAAAACAGATGCATTTCGCCGTCCGCCTCTATGAAGCTGTGGTCGACCAGCGCGGTGCCGGGCTCCGTAAATCTGCCCCTGAGCGGGAAATCTCCCTTTTCAAGCGCTTCCGTATAGCGCCTTGCCCGGTCCATATAATTCTCGACCGTATGCCCCGGACCGAAGCCGAAGCGTCCTCGCGTCGACGCGCCGGCGTTTACGTTATAAGCCCTCTCAAGCAGGATATTGACCGCGGCGACCGTCTTCACTGTCTCCGCATCCGTTTTCAGCTCAAAAGGAGCTATCCTTGTTTTCAGAGAATAGTATTCTTTTACAAATTCCGAAAGCTCTTCCATCATCTCACCCCGTATTTTTCAGAGATCTTTTTGCATATATCAAGCGCCTGACCGTACGCCGCCTCGTTTGACGCCAGTATTGAGCTTTTTTCGGTATATGAGACCTCTTTGCCGTCAAAGCGCGTGACCCTGCCGCCCGCCTCCGTTACTATGAGATTTCCCGCCGCGTAATCCCACGGCGAAAGCGCAATTTCACAGAAAGACGCGGCGCGTCCGCACGCTACGTAGCAAAGATCCGCCGCCGCGGCGCCGAGGCGTCTGACGTCGACGCACCGCATGAAAAGCCCGCGCATCAGATCGGTAACGGCGTCGCACATCGTGTCGCGCGCGTAGGGCGTCGTTCCGAAAAGCGCAAGCGCGTGCCGCATCTCAAGCCCGTTTACGTGTATCGGCTCGCCGTTGAGAAACGCGCCGCCGCCCTTTTCCGCGTAAAACATCTCGTTTGTATAAGGCAGATAGACCGCGCCGAAGACAGCCTTTTTTTCGTTGAACAGCGCGACGGATATCGCCGAGCCGCCGAAGCCGTGTATGAAATTGCTCGTGCCGTCTATCGGGTCGATTATAAAGGTAGGACCGTCGCCGAGGCCGCGTTTGTCCTCACCCTCCTCCTCGGCAAAGAAACGGACGCCCGGGACGAGCTTTGACAGCTCCGTCTCAAGATACCTCTGCACGGCGACGTCGTATTCCGTCACGTAATTGAACGTGCCGCCCTTTTCATGTATTCTCTCCTCCGGACATCCGCGCGGCGCGGATAAAACTATCTTTCCCGCGCCGTAAACGGCGTCGATTATTTTTTTGTTCAGATCCGTCATAATCATTCTCCTTTTGCGGCAGCGGAAGCCGCCCTGTCTGATTATACCTCTTTTTTTTCATATTGTCAACATTCTCTTGACATTTGGCGCGATTTATGATAGTATGAAATCAATAAATGAAGGGGTACGCGGAAATTGAAAAAAGTATTATCTTTGATTTTGATAACGGTAATGCTCCTCGCGGCGCTTTCCGGCTGCGGCGAGAAGCCGGCCGATACGTCTGCGGATACCGGCGCGAAAACGGCGGACGCGGAAACCGGAGCCGTAACGGCGGCGGAGAGCGGCACGGAGGCGGCGGAAACGTCGGGCGATGCGACGGAGACTGAGCCGGCAGCCGATCCCGATCCCGTAATTTCCGACCCGCGCGACGTAAAGATAGGCGGCTTTCCCATAAGCGAATTTTCAATAGTCACGGCGAAGGAGCCGGTGTCCTCCGTGCAGAACGCGGCGACCGATCTCTGCCGCCTGATCAGATTTGCGACGGGATATGAGCTTCCCATCGTATCCGACGACGAAAAAACGGGTCACGCCATAATACTCGGCGAAACGTCGCTTGACTGCGATAAAATAAAATCCGCGCGCAGCGAGGTCAAAGACGACGGTTACGCGCTTCTCGAGCGTGACGGAGATCTGTTCATTTCCGGCGCGATAGCGCGCGGAACGATGAACGGCGTTTACAGTTTTCTTGAAGACTATCTCGGCATGCGGTTTTATTCCGACACGTTCACGCACGTCAGAGCCGAATACGTGAAGAGCGTTCCCGAGGGACAGTATACCGTTTTCACGCCGGCCTTCGCCGGCAGATACAACTGGACCGTATCGGGCGAGACGAACAACCAGAGGTACGCCAAGCGCACGAAGAGCACGAGCATAAAATACGCCGGCTCCCATAACCTCGGCACGCTGTCGAACACGGGCGACGGCTTCAGCCGTCAGCCTTGTCTGTCCGACAAAAAGGTTTTTGACACGGTGCTTGAAAACCTCTGCAGTCAGATAGACAAAAAACCGAACAAGACGTTTTTCCATATAAACCAGAACGACGGCGGCGCTTTCTGCAAATGCGCCGAGTGTACCACCAAAAACAAGGCGGCGGGCGGCACCGCCATGGGATCGCTCCTTATGTTCATAAACGACATAGCCGCGGCGGTAAAGGAAAGATACCCCGACAGGGAGATAGATATACTTACGTACGCGTACAAGGAAACGACAATAATGCCCGATCCCGAGGTCGTCAAGCCCGCGGACAACGTCATAATAGTGCTCTGTATGATGGATTCGACGTGCTTTGTGCACGCGTACAACGATCCGGACTGCGAGCACAACGCGATATCGTACCGGAATATGGTCAACTGGTCGAAAAACTGCAAAAAGTTCGTCGTATACGATTACACGTACAATTTCGCCTCCACGGAAGCGTCGGTCGGACCGAATATAGACGTCATGTGGGATAATTTTCAGGCGTTCAAGGACTGCGGTCTTATCGGGCTTCTGTTTGAGGGCGACCATATGTCGGAGACGGGTGAATTTGCCGAGCTGCGCAACTACCTGCTCAACAGGCTCATGTGGGATCCCGGTATAACGAAAGCGGATTTTGATAAGATGCGCGCGGAATTCATGGAGGATTACTACGGAGAAGCGGCGCCGTATCTTTCCGGATACATAGATCTGATGAACGAAACGTCAAAAAGAGAAGGTCTGACGGAATGGGACGGTCACACCTCCGTATATACCGACCCGAAGGTGTTTTACGCGCCGAAGGTCGACGGCAAAAGCGATTTTACCGTAATAAACAGGTGCAAAGAGCTCTGGGACGCGGCGTTTGCCTGCAAGCTTACCGACGCGCAGCTTGCGCACGTTGAAAAATCGTCTGTCCACTATTATTATTTCGCCGCAAAATACGCGCAGACGGCGAATGAAAAAACCGCGGCGAAAAAGAGATATCAGGCGTTATGCGATAAATATACGTACAATTACGACGGCAAGCTGCCCCCGGCGGGGAATACGGATCTTCCCGCGGACCTGCCGTCCGACGGACTTGAATACGGAGAATACCCGGACGGAAAAGGGTTGTACGTATGCGACAGAGGCGTTTTCGCCGACGGTATGCTCGTGATACCGACGGAGCAGAACGGCAAAAAGGTCGTTTCCGTCGGGGAGAGCTCGTTTGCGCGCGCGAACAACTTAGTCGAGGTGCATATACCCGAGGGGATAACGACAGTCGGCGCGTACGCTTTCCGCGGCTGCAAGAATCTGAAAACCGTATATCTGCCCGCGAGCCTGCAGACGCTCGGCTTTGCCGCCTTCGGAAAATCCGGCGACGAAAATTACGGCTGCGATTCCCTGACGGATATTCATTACGCGGGAACGGCGGAACAATGGGAAAAGCTGTACGGGGAAAACAACGGAGCGTGGAAAACGCTGTACGGCGTCACAGTCCATTGTTCCGATACGGACGTGACCATTGCGGCGGAGACGGAAAAATAATAAGAAATACATATAAAAATCTTTTGTTTAGAAAATATTGTGTTAATTTGATTAACTCTCGTTTGAACGATCATCACGTATTAAACTAATTAAGGAGAAAAATATGAATAAAACTGTTGCGCTTATTTTATTATTGCTTTTGTCAATACTGTTTGTATCTTGTGCGAATGCAAAACAAACAACGGACGTAAATGATATCGAAAGCGAATGGTTAAGTATAGAATGCCGCACGCCATCCGATCTTTACAGAGTTTTTTCAAGAACGGACGAGATCAAAAAAGCGAGCGGTCATAAGGAGCTTGCTGCCATATTTGCAGACAGAGAAATAATCGGTTTGTCCGGCAGGTACGCCTGTACGGGACCGTCACTATTGGCGGACAGCCTTGTCAAGCTGGAGCAAGCGGACGTCAGAATACCGACAGTCTCCGCGGATAAGATGAAATATTTCAGTTTCAGAATATATTATGAAGGCGGCTTTGCCGTGGAAACTATAGAGACAGAAGACGTCTCCTGCAGTTTGTATTATTATTTTGATCCGGATAACGCATATTTTTCCGACAACTCAAAAGAGCTTCTGAAAAAAGGCGACCTGACGGACTATTATTTAAGCGATGAAGACTGTTCATACGAGGGCGAGACAGAGCTTTTGGGCAGCAAAACAAAGGTCTTTTCAAGAAAAAACGATTACAGAAAATACTGCACGACGAATTATTTTCAAATCGACGGCATAACGGTACGTGCGGAATTCAGAAATACGGATGACAGATTCGGCGCAGGTCTTTCCGACTGTAGCTTTGACGGGCTTCGGTGGATAAAGATAAAAGACTTGGAAGACAGCGCGGACGAATATGACGAGTGGTATGACAGGCAGCTGACTCTGGAGGCGGAAAAAAAAGCCGAACATAAAAGGCAAATCGAAGAACAGGAAGCAAAAGAAAAACGCGCGGCGGAATCCGAATGGGAAAGAAGAGTGTTAGAGGCTGTTGAAAAGGGCTATATAGTAATAGTCGATTCCCTGCCCGTCGAACCAGAGCCCCGCGACACGCTCGGAGATATGACCTTTGAAGTAAAATAAATTCTGATATTTAAAAAAATTTAAAAAAACCTCTTGACAAGGCGGAGTTTTTGTGGTATGATGACTCTACCTCTGCGGGGGGTTCTTTTTTCGTGCAGAAAAAAACCTCCGTCGAGGGAGGTACAATCTTCGGCTGACTGTCTGTACCATCTCCGTGACAGTCCGTCAAATCTAAACGGGAGGTGCCGTCAAATGAGAGACAAGATAACACTTGCTTGTACGGTCTGTAAGCAGAGGAACTATGACACCAAGAAAAACAAGAAAAACGACCCGGACAGACTTGAAATGAACAAGTACTGCAGATTTTGCCGTAAGCACACTCTGCACAAGGAAACAAAGTAA
>CACZOH010000171.1 GCA_902782785.1 uncultured Ruminococcus sp.
CTTCGGTACCGAACATATGGATGCCGGTTTTGTACCCCGCCGGCATTTCGGCGGAGCCGACGACCGCTTTGAGCGAGGAAGCGAGGATAGGCTCCATAAGATCCTTCTTTACGGTATAGAGAGCGAGCCACTGCTTTCCGACGTCGCCGTTCATATCGGCGCCGGTCCCGAGAACCGAGAAAAACTCGTCGCTTGCGTTTCTGCTGCACTCGGCAAGCTTATAATACGCCGACTGATTTTTGAGTACGATCTTCTCGCCTTTTTTGTTGTAGCCGATGAGGTCTTTTTCTTCGATCATGTAACGCGGCATCGGAGTAAACGCGACGTTATAGTATTCTTTCATCTGCTGATAATCGTAATAGACCAGAACGGCGGTTATCGCGATCATAACAACGGTAAATACCGCGGCGCCTGCTCTGAGTTTTGAACAAACAGCGGAACGCGATTCCATCTTTTCGATATAATTGATATCGTTACTCTCGTAAAATTTTGCAAGATCGGCTTTTGCCCTTGATATATTCTGAACGTAGGCGTTCATATTTTTGCTCTGGGTCTCGGCAAGCTGCGTCAGACCCTTTTCTTCCATCCTTGCGAGATTCGCTTTCATATTGTTAAACGTAATCGTGTTATTCAGGATCGTATTTTCAAGACTTTCAAGAGTCGTGTTATACGCGGAAACGATCTTATCGGCGGAGTTTTTGATTATGGTCGAGCCGACAAACGCGCTCGCGCCCACTACGGCAAGACCTGCCGCGATACCCGACCAGATGTGAAGCGCGATGGACTGTTCGGGCGTTTCTTCCGTAATGACCTTGCTGCGGATAGCGTCGCTTGTCAGAGCGACGCCTCCTTTTTCGTATATGGCGCGGTCAACTCCGAAATAAATTGAGATCGACTCAAACTTGTCAAGCGACGCTCTTTGATAACCGTCCTCATCGGTGGAAGCGAACATGAAAAGATCCTGAAGCGTTACAAACTCAAGTCCCGCTCTCTGACCATCCGTACGCGAAGCCACAAGCGGATAGAGGACCTCGATATTGTCCTCTATATCCTCCGCCGGCCGCATAAAGAAGTCGAGCAGCGTTCCGTCCTCATAATCGACGGTTTGCAAGTATTCTTTGCAGAATACGTCTGCGGAAGCTGTCGCAATTTCCTCCGCGGTATACCGGATCTTTACGCTCGCTTCGGCAGCTTCGCTTATTTTTGCTTCATCCGCGTTTTCAAAATCGACGTCCGCCGCTTTGACCTCTTTTGAAAGGTCGGTGTTCTTTACGGCTTCAAGTATCTGCAAAGCGTGTTCGTAATTTTTCAAATGCCCCTGAAAATCTGCCCACATAGACAGGATCTCGTTAGCGTCGTCGTCATATATCTTTGCGACCGTTTTTTCCGCGTCCGTGGGAGCCTGACCTGTTGCTTCGATCAGATCGTCATAAGTGATCTTCGTAAAGCGGTCGATCCACAGATCATCGTTTGTATCCGCGGCTCTTGTGATCATATTTTCCATAATCAGAGCAGCGTTGCCGTTACTCTGCGCAATGATGGTAAGGATATCAGCGTGCCGCTTCTTTTCCGCGTCTGAAAGCGCGTTATACGCCGCATCTCCCATTTCATACTTCGTCGGATTAAGAAGCAGGTCGCCGAGCCCCGCGCCGCCGCAGTCGTCGTCGGTCAGCTTATTCAGCGCATCGTGAACGAACTGCGCTCTTTTTTGATTGAGATCGTTTTCGGAAACGTAATTTTCCCTGTATTCTTTGATGGCGGAAAGGAAATTGTCCACGAGCGGAATGATCTGTTCGTTCATCTGCGACACCATCAGCGATTCATAATCGCAGGTGCGGTATCCGCCCTTCATATTCATCAGCGCCATATCGGTGATCGCTTCGTTTCTGTTTTTGGTTGTTTTATAGCCGAGATATACGGCTTTTTCACCCTTCGAGCCGAGACCGCCGCCCGCCCCCTGATTAAGGTCGGCGTCAAGAACGGTATATCCCGCAAGCGCGGCTTTTGCTTCATCCGCGGTCTTGCCCATACCGATCTTTACCTCGCATATGTAATCCGGTGCTGACGCCGCAAACACCTGTACCGGATGCAGCGTTCCTGTCAGTATTGCCAGAACAACGGCTGTGATAACAAACAAAAACCGTTTCATAATGATACCTCCGTATTGTTATTCTCCTTCTGCGGCTGAGATTTTTTCTTTTTATAAACGAACGCGGCGACGATCAGAACGAGCATGGATACCGGAACACCGACAAGAGCGATCTTGCCTCCGGTAAAGTTTGCGCCGGCAGCGCCCGAGGTGTTGATATAGCCGCTTCCGACCGTCACGTTTTTTGAAACGAAGCCGCCGGTGATCTCCGCCGCGGGTTTTACGCTGCCGTCCGAGCGCTGTACGAACATAGTGATACGGTTATCATATGCGTAACGCGCGGTATCGCTGTCAACCTTGAACGCTATGGTGCCCTCATTCAGATCCGCGGGTCTGCTGTGGTCGGCAAGCATCACATATTCCCACGGCTTGACGGAATTTTCGGTATCCGTTGTGCCGACAACGGAATTGTTATACGGCACTCTGTCA
>CACZOH010000172.1 GCA_902782785.1 uncultured Ruminococcus sp.
CAACAAGCTGAAGACGAACGAGGAGTGGTTCAAGAAAGCCTACTTCTATCCGTTCGACGAGCCGGGCTCCGCCTCCGCGTTAAATCAGATGGCGGGCTACTGCCAGCGCATAAGACAGCTTTGCCCGGGTATCAAGATCGTCGTTCCGTTCTTCCAGGACGTGCAGTACGATAAAGAGAGAGATCAGATCGCTTTCATGAGCGAGTTTATAGACATCTGGTGCCCCAAAACGTTCTGCTTCACAAAATCGACGGATAAGGCACAGGGCAGAAAGCTGCTTTACAACTCGCAGCAGAAGAAGAAATACGACGAGTTCGGCAAGAGGATGCAGGATGAGGTCGCGGGCGGCGACGAGCTCTGGTGGTACGTCTGCTGGGAGCCGGGACTGCCGTACCTCAATATGTACGTTGATATGCCCGGACTTTACAACAAGCTTTTGTTCTGGCAGCAGAAGCAGTACAACGTGAGCGGCTTCCTTTATTGGTCGTGCACGTTCTGGGAGAGAGTTGAAAATCCGTGGACGAATATGGCGACGGTCGGCAAGGATTACAGAACGGGTCAGCTGTGGCTGTCCGAAAGCGTCTTCGGCGACGGGTCGCTTCTGTATCCCGGTTCCGTGCAGGACGTTGACGGCGCGTGCGGGTCTTTCAGACTTACGATGATACGCGACGGTATAGAGGAATACGAGATGCTCACGATGCTTGAAGCGGCGGCGGGCAGAGAAAAGACGGATGAGATAATAAAGACCGTATCCGAAAATATAGTAAACTTCACAAGCGATGAGGAAACGATGGTCAACGCAAGGATAACGCTCGGCAATACGCTCGAAGCGGCGCTGAAAAACAAATGATAAAGCCCGAGATACTGTCACCCGCGGGAAACGCGGAAAAGCTGCACGCCGCCGTCCGCTTCGGCGCGGACGCGGTATATCTGGCGGGACTCCGCTTCGGTATGCGCGCAGGTGCGGGTAATTTCACGGCGGACGAGCTGAAAGACGCCGTACAGTACGCGCACAGCCGCGGCGTAAAGGTCTATCTTACGCTCAATACGATGCCGCGCGACGGAGAATACAGGGAGCTTGAAAGCTTTATTTCGGAGGTGAACGAAATAAAGCCCGACGCGTATATAGTCGCCGATATCGGCGTTATGCAGACTTTGCATGAGCTGTGTCCCGAAGCCGTGATACACGTTTCAACGCAGACGAGCGTCGTTTCGTCAAAAACGGCGGAAACGTATATGAAGCTTTTCGGGGCGCGGCGTATAGTGCTTGCGCGCGAGCTGTCGCTGTCCGAGATAAAAGAGATAAGAAAAAACGTGAGCCGGGAGCTTGAGCTTGAGACCTTCGTACACGGCGCGATGTGCGTGTCGTACAGCGGGCGATGCCTTTTGTCGAATCATTTTACCGGGCGCGACGGCAACAGAGGCGAGTGCGCCCAGCCCTGCCGCTGGAATTACAAGCTGTATAAGCTGGAGGAGAGCAAAGACGAAACGCGTCAGCCCGGTATAGAGCAGACGGAGGACGGGACTTTCATAATGTCCTCACGCGATATGTGTATGATAGAGCATATCCCCGAGCTTTGTGAGGCGGGTATATCGTCGTTTAAGATAGAGGGCAGGATGAAAAGCACGTACTACACCGCCGCGACCGCGCTTGCGTACAAAAAGGCGGTCGACGCTTATACCGATTCGCCCGACGGCTATACGCCCGACCCGTCGCTTACGGAGCTTTTGCAAAGCGTTACGCACAGAAAATACGACACGGGATATTATTTTTCCGATCCGATGCGCGACGCCAAAATCGTGGACGAGCCCGGGTATATAACGGAGCGCCCCTATTTCGGCATAGTCAAAGGTTACGACGCGCGGACGGGATACGCGGAAGTAAGGCAGAAAAACAAGCTCGTCTGCGGCGACAAAGTCAGATTCCTCACGCCGTCCGGCGAAACGGAGCCGTTCCGGATAGAAAAGATCCAAAACGAAGAAAAAGAGAGCGTGATATCCACGCCCCACCCGAAAATGATATTCTATATAAAAACCCCCTATCCCGTGGGAGAGGGAGATATATTGCATTAAATGAAGACGCCGTCTGCGACGGCTAATGAAGAAA
>CACZOH010000173.1 GCA_902782785.1 uncultured Ruminococcus sp.
ATTTATCTTTTTTCCCTCGGATACGAAATTCTTTTCGTATTCCGTCATAACGTTGTCCTTTGCGTACCCGCTTCCGTGAAGATCGCGTGTGATATCGGTTATTTCAAAACCGTTCCCGCTAAGCTCCGATACGGAAAACTCAAACAATCCGTCGTCGTCCGTTTTTAAATAAAGACTTCCGTTTTCTTTCAAGACCGTCTTGTAAATTTCGAGAAAAGACCTGTACGTTAGTCTCCGTTTTGCGTAGCCTTTTTTCGGCCACGGGTCGGAAAAATTGAGATAAATACGTTCAATACCGTGCGCTTCAAGCTTTTCCGATATAAGTGCGGCGTTCATCACGGCGAATCTTACGTTTTTTATTCCGAGCGCGACCGCTTTTTCCGCGGCGAGCATAAGAACGTCCGATATACGCTCTATCGCAACAAAATTTATATCGGGATTTTTGGCGGCGGTACCGCAGATAAAATCTCCCTTTCCGCAGCCTATCTCGAGATGAACCGGGTTACGGTTTCCAAAAATATCGAAAAAATCTTTTTTTTCATCCGGCAGTAATATATCCTTACACTTTTGAAGTCTTTCCGCGCCGTGTTTTTTTCTTCTCATCCGCATATTATTTACCTCCGAACGATTGATATGAACAATTTTAAAATATTTTTTAAAATAATAAAATAAGACTATTCTTTTTTATATTTATGTGTTATAATACGATAAAAGACGGATTTTTTCACTTTTACATATTGTATCACATTTTTTCCGTTTTTGCAATATATTACGAAAACAAATTTTTTGTACAGACATAAAGGAGGTCCTTTTAACATTGGAATTTGATTTTGATGAAATTGCCGTGAAATTAAAGGAAGCCGGAATGGACGAGCAAACCGTCAACAAAAGCATAGAAAATCTGAAGGGCGCGGTTTCCGCCGTTCCCGAGGATGAGCTTAAGAGCCGCATAGATGATCTGGGCGGTACGGACGGGATAGTCTCGGCGATCATAAAAGAATATAAAGAACAATCGGAGTCTGCGGCGGAAAAAGAAACGGAAACCGACCCCGGACAAACCGAAGAGGCAGAAGCCGGGAAGCAGACGGATGAGGGTGACGAAAAGGAGCTTCTCAACATAATCAGCATAGACGAGGATATGTTTTCCGACGAAACGGAAGAGGAAGCAAAATCCGATGAAGAAAAATCGGAGCAGGTGATTTCCGAGATAGAAAACGGCGTTGAGCCTGCGCCTTCCGTTGTTGTAAACGATTTCTTTGACGACGACGAGGATATTAAAGTCAATCAGGCGGAAAAAAAGAAAAAGGTCGTAAAAAAACAGCCCGACGGTCTTGTAAAATCAAACAGGACAGCTAAGCCTCAGCCGAAAAAGCAGGTAAGCGTCAAAAATATGTCGTCAAGAGCGAAAGCGATATACATTATCGGTCTCGTCGTACTTATACCGCTTCTCATAGCTCTTGTTATCGCGATCACCGTAATTCTTCTTTCGCTTTACGCCGCCATCATTGCGCTTGTCGTCATTTTCTCCGTGGCTCTCGTACTCATCGCCGCCGCGGGCACGGCGCTGTCGCTTATGGCGATAATCTACGGCGTTATACAGATAACGCAGGGTAACGCGATACCCGGCATTTACGAAATAGGCCTCGGTATAGTCGCGGGCGGCGTAACGCTCGGCGTATCAATTTTGCTTTACAACTTCATCGTAAGGCTTGCGCCTTTCTTATTCAAAAAAATGTTCGTGCTTTATAAGTTCCTGTTCAAGCAGCTTACAAAGCTATTGAGCTTTGTGAAAGGAGTGTGCGGTAAATTATGAAGCCGGTATCTATCATTTTCCTTATTATTTCTGTCATACTCGTTATTGTCGGACTTCTGACGTGTTCTATTGCTATGCTCCAGTCAAAGAGACAGGGCGTCGATCTGTATGATACGACGATAGAAAACGGCAAATCAGAAGCTGAATACGATTTCTCCGAAGACACTATCGGAAAGGTACAGATAGAAGTCGGAGACTGCGACGTGGATATCATTTTCGGCGCGGATGAGAATAAAGTGCAGATGAACAACTTTTCATCTGCGGGCTATATCTGCGAGGTAGACAACAGAGCGCTCGTTATAGAGGACACCGTAAATCTTTTTGATATAACGGATATTATTGAAAACGGAAAGATCCGTTTCAAGGGCTTCAGATACTTCCTGCGCGACAGAAAGCTGACCGCGGGCAGCAAGACCCTCAAGCTGTACGTTTCCGAAAAATTCGATCTGAAGGTCATTGACATAAAAGTAAAGAACGGAAACGTCAATATAGCCGGTTACGTAAACAACACCGATTATACGATAAATATATCAAACGGCAATTTAACCGCCACGGATCTTGTAACGGAATCCGGCGTCACGGCGACCGTCGGGAAGGGCAGGATCTCGCTTCACCGTGTCACCGCGCGTTCGCTTGATCTTTCGGTTGAAGAAGGAGATATCGAGGCGGTGGTGTCCGGTAAAGAGATAACCGCGCTTTCAAAGAAAGGCAACATCAGAATAGAAAGTGAAAACGATCTTAAAACGTACAACTTCCATCTGAAAGCTCCTCTCTCGACGATAACGCTTGAAGAACTTGTAAAAGCCGGCAACTATATCGCAAACGACGCGCTTCTTACAAATTATATACACGCCGACGCGGAAGCGGGTTCCGTGACGGTCAAAACTTACGTTCCGTCCATCGCTCCGATAGAAACTGAAACATCAGAAGAGGCAAAAGAGCCGGAACCGACAGAACCGGTAATGACACTGCCCGTGGTTTGAGCGAATAAAATCAAAGCTTTTGTATCATACTATCATACCGAACGGGGAAATTCTCCGTCGGAAAGGAATAATCTTATGATAGTGATTGATAAAACGGCTTTGACGCTGGCGATAATCGGCGCTCTCAACTGGGGAAGCATCGGCGTATTCGGTTTTGATATAGTGGCGTGGATATTCGGAGGACAGGATACCATAGGCGCAAGGATCATATATACGATCGTGGCGCTCGCGGGGATCTGGTGCATTTCCGTACTGTTCAGGTCATGGGTCACCTCCTCAGATCGCGACACAGCGGAAGAAACGGCTGCGTTTGACAAGCAGACAAGATAAACTTATCGTCCGGCAGCTTTTGCCGGGCGATATTTTAGGAGTGAATATGCAAAAGCTGAAAGAGAAGCTTAATAATTCGATCAGAAACGGCGATTTCGTCAAAACCGTTCTTTCGGGCGCATTTGACGGCGACGTTAAAAAGACGGTTTATTCGGTCCGTGAAAAGAAAAATGTCCCGTACGTGTTTGAAGAAAAATTCACAAAAGACGGCAAAGCTTTCCACGCCTATATAGAATGTGAAAACGCGGCGGATCATATACTGTCTTCATCGTTCGGTTTCAAACAGACGGACGTTAACTGCTCCGATTTTTCCGCGGTGGTCCTGCGCTCAAAAAAAGGAGCGGTACATATCAAATATATAGAGGGAAATAAAGAAAAGGATATTAAAACGGAGGATAAAAACTATATTTTATCACCCGCACAAAAATATGATTTTCTTGTTTATTTACAGATACAGGACAAAAACGGCAGAATATACGATAAACGGCAAAGCAAATTCAGGCAGATAAACAGATTTTTACAGATAGTATCGGACGTTGTACCGGCTCTTCCCGGAGACGGTATCTCGGTATGGGATCTTTGCTGCGGCAAAAGCTATCTTTCGTTTGCCGTATATTATTACTTCAGATTCATACTTAATAAGGACGTAACGGTATACTGCGTTGACAGAAAACCGGACGTTATTTCGGAATGCTCGGATATCGCAAAAAAGCTCGGCTTTGATAAAATGATTTTCATATGCGGCGATATTTTCAAATCATTGCCCGAAAGATCGGCTGATCTTGTGCTTTCGCTCCACGCGTGCGATATCGCGACAGATATGGTGCTGGCTGAAGCTGTGAAGCGAGGCGCAAAAGTAATACTGTCGTCACCCTGCTGTCAGCACGAACTGTCAACACAAATAAAAAACGAAGAATTATCATTTGTCCTGCGTGAACCTATATTGAAACAAAAGCTTTCAGTAGTGTTTACGGATGCGCTCAGATGCAAGCTGCTTCACGCGGGCGGCTATAAGGTCACTACACTTGAATTCGTAGATCCGGACGACACGCCGAAAAACCTTATGATCCGCGCCGAAAAAACGTATATACCGAAGAATATAAGAGAAAATGAATTAAAAGGGTATGACGAAATCTGCCGTGCGTTCAATTTACAACCGACAATGAGGAAACTGCTTGACGGATATTTCTCCGATTTATTATAAAAGAAAAGGATAAAAAAATGAAACGCAAATATCTGATAATCACCGTTGCGGTTTTAGCCGCGCTTTGTCTTACGTTATCGGTATGTATTTACTGGTATTTGAACATCAACTCAATGGCTAAGCTCCTTCCCGATAAAAGAGATCTGACGGATGAGGAAACGATCATAATAAAAAAGACGGGATATCCGGATTGGAAAACGTATATTATAACGTATTTTCTTATGCTTTTTACGCTGATAGCCTTGATATCGGGCTGGATAGCCGCGGCGAGACCGGGTCTCTCAAGCTCTTCCGTTACTATGATAACGCAGCTTTTATCACTCGGCTTATACGCACTCATATTCAAGGATATGATACAGGAAAAAAGCAAGTTTTTATATGACAGAAAGCTGTTTATTACAGCCGTCGCCGCTATGGCGCTCTCAATCCTTCTGACCGTAGTTTATGCGCTTATAATGACAGTGAAGAAAAGAAAGGGGAAACAGGTGAAGCTTACGGATATAGAAAAAAGCAGAGCTGAAACAAAGATAACGGTGCTCGACAAATGCACGCTTACGGTCGGTGACATAGATTTTTCAAAGCTTGACGCTTTAGGCACAACGGAATACTACGATATTTTAACGAAAGAGGAAATAATAAACGTTTGCCGTGACACAGACGTCATACTCTGCAACAAAGCCGTGATCGACAGGGAGATCATGGACAGTTGTCCCAAACTGAAATACATAGGTCTGTTTGCAACGGGCTATAATAATATAGACGTGAAATATGCGGCTGAAAAGGGAATAACTGTATGCAATGCTCCGAATTATTCAACAAACTCCGTCGCTCAGCTGACGTTTGCTTATATATTGAATCATACGACTTCGCTCGACAAGTATAATGAATCGACGCATAACGGCGAATGGGTAAAGGCGCGCGCGTTCTCGTATTTCCCGTATCCGATAAACGAACTCCACGGCAAAAATATATGTATAATCGGTTACGGCGCGATAGGAAAGCAGGTGGCTAAATTAGCCGACGCGTTCGGTATGAGAATATATATCGCAACGAGAACAAAGCCGAAGGAATGCCCGTATCCGCTCGTCACGGTCGATGAGGCATTCAGACTTGCTGATTATCTGACTGTACACTGTCCGCTTACAGAGCAGACAAAAGGGCTTATTAACGCGGAAAGACTGAAAACAATGAAAAAAACGGCTTACGTAATAAATACCGCGAGGGGCGCCGTAGCCGACGAGTATGCGTTAAGAGAAGCTCTTGACAAGCATATTATTTCGGGTGCGGCTTGCGACGTTCTGACTGTGGAGCCGATGAGAGAGGACGATCCGCTTATAGGCGCGGATAACATAACGCTTACGCCTCACATCGCCTGGGCTTCGTACGAGGCGAGAGTAAGACTTATCTCGCTCGTAGCGTCAAATCTGAAAGCATATCAGAACGGTCTGCCGCAGAACACCGTAAAATGAAAGACGTTAAATACGAACAGATATCGGACGGAGTGAAAATTGCGCAGGACAGCCGCGGGCTTTTGCTCACAACGGACGCGTGTCTCTTATCAGCTTTCGTCAACAGAAACGCTAAACAGACTGTATGCGAGCTCGGCGCGGGAAGCGGGATTATATCAGCTATGCTTCTTTTGAGCAAAAAGATAAAATCGTCAGTCTGCGTTGATTTTCAGCCGGATATCTGCGCTCTTGCAGAAGAAAACGCAAAACGTAACGGACTGTCGGATAGAATGACCGTCGTATGCGCCGACGTGAACGTATATGATTCGGATAAAAGATTTGATACCGTAGTATCAAACCCTCCGTATTTCAAAGCCGAGGACGGCAAAAAAAACGAAAGTGAGCAGGACAGACTTACCCGGCACGAAACGACCGCCGCGATAACTGATTTTGCAAAATGTGCCTCAAGGATATTGAAAGACGGCGGAAACGCTTATTTTTGCTATACTCCGCAGAGATTGTCAGAGCTTCTGTGCGCTCTGTCAAGCTCCGGACTTGAGCCGAAAACGCTTGTGACAGTATATCCGACGATGAAACACAAACCGTCGCTCGTTCTCGTTTCGGCAAAAAAAGGCGCTCAGGGCGGCATTGTTTGTGAAAGACCGCTGTTTATCTACAAAGATAAAGCCGGCGGCGAATACACGGACGATTATTTGAGAATAAAAAAAGAAAATCGGTGGAGTTTAAAATGAAATTTATAAAAGTTCTGTCAATTATTCTGTCAATTATATTGATTCTGATTATCGTAATAGTCGGCGTTTATGCCGTAAATTTCAGTATGAACAAAGATTATTATCACATAAAGTCGGTTATAAGAAAAGCAATAAAAGAGGATATGAAAACCTACTTTTTGATTATAACCGATTGGAAGATTTCAGAATATAACGACGATTTAATATATAGGGCAACGGTTGTATTTCCCGAGAAATGTTATTATGAGGTAGGGTTAGAATATAAAGATGGAAATTGGAACGTGGTTTACTGCGGTAAAGATATATAATCAATTAAGCGAAAACAGTAGTTATAACGGAGCAAGGCTTTAATATGAGTGAAAAATTCATCCACGCAAAGGGTGTGCGTGTAAACAATCTCAAAAACATAGAGGTAAAGATACCGAGGGACAAACTCGTCGTATTTACGGGAGTATCCGGCTCCGGAAAATCGTCGCTTGCTTTCGATACTTTATACGCCGAGGGACACAGACGGTTTGTGGAGTCTCTTTCCGCATATGCCCGTATGTTTTTGGGACAGATGGACAAGCCGGATATCGATTTTATCGAGGGCTTGTCTCCTTCTATTTCAATAGATCAGAAAACGACGTCGAAAAACCCGAGATCGACCGTCGGCACCGTCACCGAAATATACGATTATCTGCGTCTTATTTACGCGCGTATCGGTATACCGCACTGTCCCGTCTGCGGTAAGGAAATACGTATGCAGACGACGGATACGATACTCGAAAAGATATTGGATCTACCGGAAGGCACGCGGTTTGAAGTCTGCGCGCCGGTCGTTCGCGGCAAAAAAGGTATGCATAAAAAGGTCTTTGAGGACGGAAATAAAGCGGGATATACACGCGTCCGCGTTGATGGCAATATGTACGATATGACCGATAACATAGACCTTGACAAGAATATAAAGCACAGTATAGAGATCGTGGTCGACCGTCTGATAATGAAGGAAGGCATAAGACCGCGTCTGTCCGATTCCGTTGAAAGCGCGCTTAAGCTTGCGGACGGGAATCTCGTTATAAGACTCGTCGGAGATGACGAAAGAATAATGACTTTTTCACAGAATTACGCCTGCGAAGAGCACGGAATCAGCTTCGGTGAGCTGCAGCCGCGTATGTTCTCGTTCAACGCCCCCTACGGCGCTTGCGAGAAATGCTCCGGTCTCGGTATGAGTATGACGCTTTCGCCCGATAAGATTATACCGAACAAAAAGTTGTCGCTCCGCGAAGGCGCTATCGCCGTAAACGGATTCAAATCGCTTGACGACGAAACCTGGTCAGGTCCTTTGTTCGAGGCGGCAATGAAGCCTTTCGGTGTGGATCTTGACACTCCTATAAAGGAATATCCGAAAGAAGCGTACAACACTTTGATGTACGGCACGGGCGAAAAGCTTTATACGATTGACAGATATTTTGACAAATTTGCCCACAGACAGACCGTACCGTTTCACGGCGTGATACCGATGATAGAGAGCAGAAGAAACAGTTATCCGGATTATTACGAGCAGTTTACAGAGGAGATACCGTGCGATATGTGTCACGGAATGCGCTTGAAACCGGAAATACTCAGCGTGACCGTCGGCGGACTCAACATACACGAGGTTTGCTCGCTTTCCGTATCGGAATGTCTCGATTTCTTCAACAATATTGAGCTTGACGATACGGAATGGCAGATAGCGCGCGAAATAGTAAAAGAAATAAAATCAAGGCTCGGCTTTTTGAAATCCGTCGGGCTTGAATATCTCACGCTTTCAAGAAAAGCCGGGAGCTTATCGGGAGGCGAGGCACAGAGGATAAGGCTCGCAACGCAGATAGGCTCGTCACTCGTCGGAGTTTTGTATATACTTGACGAGCCGAGTATAGGTCTTCACAGCCGCGACAACGGCAAGCTTATAGCGACCTTAAAAAAACTGCGCGATATCGGAAACAGCCTGATAGTCGTCGAACACGACGAAGAAACTATGCTTGAATCAGATTATATAGTTGACGTCGGACCCGGCGCCGGCGTACACGGCGGAGAGATAGTCGCAGCAGGTACGCCCGAAGAGATTATGAAATGCGAAGCTTCGCTCACAGGCAAATATCTTTCTCATAAGCTTACCATACCCGTACCGGAAAAAAGAAGAAAAGGAAACGGAAAGTTTATTTGCGTTAAAGGCGCAAGAGAACATAATTTAAAGAATATCGACGTAGAATTCCCGATAGGCTGTTTTATCTGTGTGACCGGTGTTTCCGGTTCCGGCAAATCGTCGCTTGTAAACAGTATACTTGCAAACGCGCTTTTGAGAGAGCTTAACGGTTCTTATTCAATACCCGGTGCGCACGACGAGATCACCGGTATAGAAGAACTCGATAAAGCCATAGTAATAGACCAAAGTCCGATAGGAAGAACTCCGCGTTCAAATCCCGCTACCTACACCGGATTGTTTACGGAGATAAGAAATCTTTTTGCAAGTACGAGAGAGGCGAAAATAAGAGGGTACGGTTCGGGAAGGTTTTCTTTCAACGTAAAGGGCGGACGCTGCGAGGCGTGCGAGGGCGACGGCGTTAAAAAAATAGAGATGCACTTTTTACCGGACGTTTACGTAAAATGCGACGTATGCCGCGGAAGGCGCTATAATGCCGATACGCTTGAAGTAAAATATAAAGACAAGAGCATTTACGACGTACTTGAAATGACGGTCGAGGAGGGAGTGGAATTCTTCTCGGCTGTGCCTAAGATAGCGTCCAAGCTCAAAACGTTATACGAAGTCGGTCTCGGCTATATAAAGATAGGTCAGTCGTCAACAACGCTATCGGGCGGTGAGGCTCAGAGAGTTAAGCTCGCCACGGAATTATCGCGCCGCGCAACGGGCAGGACCGTTTATATTCTTGACGAGCCGACGACGGGGCTTCACGCGGACGACGTAAAAAAGCTTATCACGATTTTACAGCGTCTTACAGATTCCGGAAACACCGTTATCGTCATAGAGCACAATCTCGATCTTATAAAATCTTCGGATTATATAATAGACCTGGGACCGGAAGGCGGCGAAGCCGGCGGCACCGTGATAGCGACCGGCACTCCCGAACAGGTAGCGGAAAACAAAGCGTCATACACGGGACAATATCTGAAAAAGGTACTTAAAATATGAAAGTACCGGAGCTGTTTCCGCCGTATGAAAGATGCTTTGTCGGAAAAATGCGCGTGATGGGAATATTTCATACCGGCAAGCGCAGATTTATACGTGATAACACGGAAAAACAAGATGAACTCACACTTAAGCGTGAATATGATAATAAATACGACGATTACGCCGTAGCCGTGTACGACGGATACGGCAACAAGCTCGGATATCTTGAAAAGAAGGAAAACGAGGAGACGGCGTATTATCTTGACAGCGGTTACGAATGTATCGCCGTAGTCTCGGATATGGATAAAAAAAGCGCGACCGTCGGTATTATCGTCGACGTATACTGTATATCCGACGCGGAGAATATGAAATCGCTCAAAGCATCGTTTGAAAGACACTTAAAGGAGTTATTATTCTAAGAATAAAAATATGTATATCAAATTACGTTTTTCCGTTCATGACAAGACCGTTTATATTCCCGACGGTTATGTAAACAACTTGAAACAATTACAAAATGATTTTTTGAACTGGGTACATGATAATCCGGACTGTATTGAAAAAATCGGAAATCACTACGGTTACGTATTTAATGAGGACGATTTTTTAAACTACGTTAATTCGTTTATCATTACGGGAAATGAAAAAGCTTTTTTTACTGACGATACAATAAGCAAAAATCTAAAAGTCAAAACTTTAAATTTTTAAATAAACGGAAAAAAATTAAAAAATGAACAAAAAAGAAATAAGCGAAATAAGGCGCCGTCTCACAATACAGAACAGCGGCGCGGACTGTATAAGAGGCTGTTACATAAATGAGAAAAGAGAGATAATATCTCAGTTCAAGCTGCCGCTTGCGACTTTTCCGGACGATGAAAGAGAGAGATATTTGAATATATTCAAAAAAGTCCTCTCGGGCGGTATAGGAAAAAATCTCATAAACGTGGATTTTACCACAAAACAGGTCACGGACGGTGCGGAACAAAAGCTTCTTTACGCAATGAGAGAAGATATATCCGACGAAAACGAGACATTGCACAGCTTTTACGAAAAAGCCGTCGCTTCAATCCCCGGAGATGAAAAGTGCGCGCTTTTGCTTCTTCACGAAAACTACGATATACCGTCGAAAAACGGGACGGAAAAGAATTCCGACGCCGTATTCCGTTTCATAATCTGCGCTGTTTGTCCAGTAGTTGAAAAAGACAGCGGACTTTGCTATGAATCAGATACGAAGCAATTCCGCACAAAAGCTAAGGAGCACATAATATGCCCTCCGTATTTCGGATTTATGTACCCGAGATTTGACGACAGATGCACTAATATTTACGGTTGTCTGTATTATTCAAAGGATGCGTCCGGACAGAATTCATTTACGGATGCGGTGTTGAATTCTACGCTTCCGATGCCTGCAAAGGAGCAGAAGGAAACTTTCGGCGACGTACTGCGCGGCGCCGTTGCGGATGAATGCAGCTTTGAACTTGTTCAAACCGTGCGCGATCATATAAGCGACGTTATAGAAACGTACAAAAACGACAAGTTTGCAGACGAGCCGCCGACGATAACAAAAACGGAGATCTGCGATCTGCTCCGCGGTACGGGCGTAACGGAGGATCATATAACCGCTTTTGCAGAAGAATATGACGAGAGCTTCGGAAAGGGAACGGAGCTGACGCCGGAAAATCTTATGGATATAAAAAAGCTTGAATTCAAAAATGACAGCGTGACCGTAAAGATTGACCCGAACAGACCCGATCTTGTAGAAGTCAAAGTCATAGACGGAGTAAAATATATCGTTATCCGCGTCGAAGACGGCGTTGAATGCAACGGTATAGATATAAAGATCAAATGAGAGATTATCCTTTCGTTGTCGTTTCCGAAAAAGCCGAAAAAAGTGCCGTCAGCGGTCATCCGTGGGTGTACTCGGATGAGATACTATCCGTATCCGGAGATTATAAAAACGGCGATATAGTTGATGTAAAAAGCAAAAAAGGCAAATATTTAGGCTCGGGTTTTATAAATGACAATTCAAAAATACGTGTGCGCATAATATCCCGAAATGCAAACGATACGTTTGACGACGCTTTTTTTGCCCGCCGTGTGAAATACGCGACAGATTACAGAAAGACCGTGATGAAGGGCGACGACTTCAGATGCTGCCGCCTTATATTCGGAGAAGCCGATACATTTCCCGGTTTGACCGTTGACAGATTTGACAACGTTCTTGTAACGGAGGTATTGTGCCTCGGCATCGAGCAAAGAAAAAACGTCATTTACGACGCCTTGTTAAAAGAAATTGACGGAATTACTGCGTTGTATGAAAGAAGCGACAGCGATATAAGAACGCTCGAGGGGATGGACAAATACCGCGGCTTTTACTGCGGTACAGGCGACGGCTTTGTGACTATCAAAGAAAACGGCATTTTATATAACGTCGACTATATAAACGGACAGAAAACGGGATTTTTCCTGGATCAGAAGTATAACAGAGCCGCGGTAGGCAGAATAGCCGAGGGCAAATCCGTGCTTGACTGCTTTACTCATACAGGCGCTTTTGCCTTGAACACCGCAAAAGGCGGAGCAAAAAGCGTAGTGGCGCTGGATATATCCGAAAAAGCGATAGAAGACGCAGAGAAGAACGCGGAAAAAAACGGATTGTCCGATAAGGTTAAGTTTATCTGCACCGACGTTTTCGATTATCTGACAAAAGCATATAACGAAAACAGACGGGATTTTGATCTTATAATTCTTGACCCTCCCGCGTTTACAAAATCAAGAACGACGATAAAGGACGCGATGCGCGGATATAAAGAGATAAATTTAAAAGCAATGCGTCTTCTGCCGCGCGGCGGTTATCTTGCAACCTGCTCCTGCTCACACTTTATGCGCGATTCGCTTTTCTGTCAGATGCTGCACTCTGCGGCGGAGGACGCCGGCGTTTCGCTCCGTCAGATAGAAGCGCGTCAGCAATCACCCGACCATCCGATTTTATGGAACGTACCGGAGACGGATTATCTTAAATTCTATATTTTCCAGATTGTATAAATCAGATCAGTATAAATACGAAAAAGGCTGTCGTCATCTCTTTACGGGATACGACAGCCTTATTCTTTATCGTTTATTCGTATTTTGTTTTATACAGATCGAACGGATCGGTATCTGAGGCGACACTGGGTTTTATCACAAATTCAAAACTGAATTCTTTTTCGTTGAATCTGTACTTTTCATCAAGCGCGGGACCGCAGGAGTTACTGCCTATTCCGCTTTGCTTATAATCTATTTTAACGTATGTAAGCCCGCTTTCTTCAAGCTCGTATTCGTGTCCTGTTTCCGTCAGCTGTTTTATACTGTAGGGTGAAGCGGAGAAATGAATATCTCCCGCAAACGTAAGTCCTTCGCCTGCTGTGGAATATACCTGCGCCCATTTCGTACCATAATGACTGCCGTTTTCCTGCGGTCTTACGTAAGGCTCGTGCTGATCCTTGACCTTTGATCTGAACTCGCCGAGATAAGCGTATAGCCTCTTGTCGCTGTAGGATTCAACAGGACCGTATCCGAAATACGAAACGTTTTCCGTCTCTTCAGGCAATATGAATTCACATCCGAAGCGTGGCAAGAAGGGAAGACCTTCTTTTACGGAAACGTCAAATTCCGTTTTAAGCGTTCCGTCGGCATATACTGTATACGTTACGAGATAGTGAAGTATCGGCATATCCGTAAATCTGCCCATAGATACCCCGTAGGATACGACAGCTTTCTCTCCGTCTTCGTAAATATCCGGTTCGTTATGGCAGTTAAGCTCTGTTTCGTGATATCCGCGGCTTCTCCATTCGTTTTTTATATTTCTGTCGTTATCGGTAGGCGCGCGCCATATGCCTACCGTGACGGGTGATTCAAGCTCTGCTTTGCCGTTGTTTACGATCTGCTCAAGCACACCGTCTCTGTTGCGGAAAATATACATCGTATCTCCCGCTTCAACTATAACGTTCGTCTCAGTTTGCAGGCAATGCACCTTATACGGTTTTTCAGGTATAACGTCTTTTACAAGCCCGCCGTAAACAAACTGAGTATGGCCGTATTCATATCCTTCAGGTGCCCATTCCGTATTACTTTTTGATTTGAGTGAGAAAACTATGCTGTCGATACCGTCTTCAAACTTTTCGGGATAAAACATAACGGTATCCGTCGATAAAGGTCCTATATCAAGTCCGTCGTAATTCGCGGTTTTTACAATCCTTCCGTTATGCTCCTGTGTTGCAGTAAGTCGGTAATCCGTTAAGCTTTTGAATCTGAATTTATTTTTTATCTCGTAGACTTTTGCGCCGCCTTTTTCCGAAAAGTCGCATTTATATGTGATATCAAAAGGTTTTATGGCTTGTTTAAGTTCCAAGAGTCCCGTGTGAGGACGTCTGTCGGGATATACGAGTCCGTCGACACAGAAATTACCGTCGTTCGGTTTGTCGCCGAAATCGCCGCCGTACGTGTATCTGCCGCCGCCTATATCTATTGAGTGATCTGTATATTCCCATACACAACCGCCCAAAAGTTCGTCATATTTGTCAAACGCTTCCCAGTATGCGGCAAGATCGCCGGGACCGTTGCCCATTGCATGACAGTATTCACATAAGTAAAGCGGCAGTTTTTTGCTTTCATCCTCCGCGTATTTCTTGATGAAATCAACAGACGGATACATATAGCTTTCAACGTCAAGTATACCGTACTGCAGCTTGCCGCCCGTATATCCTCCGTTGCCGCCTTCATAATGTATAAGACGCTTTTTGTCGTGAGATTTTATGTATTTTGACATGGCTTTCTGATTTCTGCCGTACCCGGATTCGTTTCCGAGCGACCACATAATGACGGACGGATGATTTTTGTCGCGCTCATACATAAGTTTTGCACGGTCAACGTAAGCATCCTGCCATTCGGGATCATCCGATAACAGCGTCCAAGGAGCGACTATTGCAACACCGTGCGCTTCAAGGTCCGTTTCATCTATCATCATTATGCCGTATTTGTCGCAGAGAAGAGCAAAGCGCGGGTCGTTGGGATAGTGCGACGTCCTGACCGCGTTTATATTATGACGTTTGAAGATCATAATATCTTCTTTCATATGCTCATACGGTGTCGCCGATCCGAGAAGAGGATGGCTGTCGTGACGGTTCACGCCTTTTATCTTCAACGGTTTGCCGTTAAGATATGCAACCTTGTCAACTACCTTTATATCCGTAAATCCGACGGGGATGATTATATGCTCGTTACCCGCTTTTACGTAAAGCTCGTATAAATTCGGCTCCTCGTCAGACCATAATAAAGGCTTTGATATCCTTAACTCCGTTTTATTTCCCTTTGACACCGATACGGTTTTTCCGTTATACAGAAGCTCGACCACGGCGTCGACTTCGCCGTCGGCAGTTATCTCAACGGAAACGGTCCCGCGCTTGTAATCATGGGAGAGTTTTGTTTTTGCGTCGATGTCTTTTATATGAGCTTTATCGCGGAATAGCAGATAAACTTCGCGTATGATACCGGAGGTGCGCCATTTGTCCTGATCCTCAAGATATGAACCGTCCGTCCATTTCAGAACTATGACCTTCAATTCATTCTTGCCTTCGTTCAGATACTTTGTCAGCTCAAATTCGCTGGTCATATGCGCGACCTGGCTGTAACCGACGAATTTATCGTTGCAAAAGAGATAAAATCCGCTGTCTACGCCTTCAAAGTTTATATAAACGCGTTTGTTTCCGAGCGTATCTTCGGGCAGGGTGAAGTCCTTTACGTAAAGACCGCACGGATTTTGCACCGGTACGAAAGGCGGCTCGAAGGGAAAAGGATATGCGGCGTTTGTATAATTCGGCACGTCGTATTCTCGGCCGAGCTTCGTCTGCCAGCTTCTCGGTACTTCTATATCGTCAAATTTTACGTCTTCAAGCTCCGTTATCTCAGGCAGATCGGCGACGGACGGATAAAGTCTGAAATTCCAAACGCCGCAAAGCGACTTGAAAAAGCTGCTTTTGGCTCTGTTTTCATCCCTTGCCGCTTCGCAGCTTTGCGCGGGAATATAATACGCTCTCGGTTCCTCACAGCCAACGTGCAGAGTGTGAATGTCTTCATAATACTTCGGCAGTTTCATATTATCTCCTTTACTGTTTTACCGTTATTTCATATTCTTCCGTTTTATCCAGATCCAAAACGAATGAGAACGAATACGTTCCGTCTTCGTCAAGATATACCTGATATCCGTCGTAACCGTTTGTACCGGAGACGACGTATTCTTCCTGTTTTCCGTTATTGTTGACCGTTATTTCCGGTTTTTTATAATCTGTGAATCCGTAAACCCTTACGGCGCATTTGTTTTTACCGCCGCTCAGTCTGAACGTAACAGCGTTGTTTTCAGCTTTGACGGAGGGAATAAAACGGTCGTCATATTCCTTGCCCGTTACTGCGGTAATTCTGTACGGATCCAGACAACTGTCCTCTCTTACGTTTATTACGTTGTCGTCGTTCTTGCTTGTTCCGTAGCCCCAGGGCATAAGGATTATGTCAAGGTCAAGTACGTCGCCTTTTTTAAGCGTAGTATCGCCTAAATCAAGCGAAAGAGAACCGTGATTGAGCGATCCGTCGTATACGTCCTTGAATACAAAGCCGCCGTCGTATTTTTTGCCGCCGACCGTTATGTCGCTTCTCATCACCAAAAGCGCAAAGTTTACGGAATCCGTTTGGTTTCCGCCGAAATAATCGTAATACGGATACTCGCGACCGAGCTTTATTATCCTCGTGCCGGTTTTCGCTTTTTCTGTCACGCTGTTGTTATTCTCGTCAAGATATCCGACCTTTGAATACGTTATTCCGCGTCCGTCGAATGTGAAGAACGAGAAATCGTTTTTGAAATCTTTTATTTTTACGTCGTCAAGTACTTCAAGCTTTATATTGTAATAAGTCCTGTTTTCGTCCGTATGAGGCATTTCCGTATGTCGGTACGTCGCTTTTATCTTTCCGTCGTCAGACAGATATTCCATTGAAATGTCAGCGTATACGGGACCTGCGGAGATAATATCCGCGGTTTGACTTTCCGATTTATAATTGTTTCCTTCGCTGTCCGTATACTGCAGGAAATAGAGACGTCCGGCGCTTGTGTGCTGGGGCTGACCTGACCACAAAGGCGCGGAGTTCGAGCGAAAATCCGGAAGCGTCCAGCCGTCCTTACCGTATACGAAATAAGGCGCTATACAGTTCGTTTCCGTTACGCCGACGGACAGATGATAATACGATATATGGAATGCTATGAAAGAAAGCTGCTTCAACGGGAAATTGCCCCAGTTCTGATACAGATGAAGCATGGTGAACTGTTTGTTTTCGTCAGCTTTTACAGTCAGCGGAACGTAGACCTCACCGTACGACGTATCCTTCGGATCGTATAACGGTTCCTCCTTTTCACCCATAAAGTTTTTGCCGACTTCAAGCGGGATGGGAAGCAAAAGATCGTTTTCGTCAAGCAGAGCGGCGGATTCAAGCTGACCACCGGGCTCGGCGGTCTGGATATATATCTTTCTGTCGACCGTGTTGTCGCCCGATACGAAAGCGTTGACCTTGTATTGTTTGTTCGGCTCTCTGTAATATGCTTTGTTGAAATCCGATCCGTTCAGCGTAAAGCGGTAAACTCCGGTCAAAGCATTATAACCCGCGTATTTTGAATTGTCGGTTCTTTTTACTATATATACGTCGGTAAGCGGATTTCTTTCTATATAAGCTTCTTTTCTCAAATCGTTGAACTGATGAGATGCGGTTGTATATATCCTTTGTCCGAAATATACGTCTCCGCCTTTTTTTACGGGTTTATCAAGGTTTATTCCGCGTGTGATTATATAATTTCCGTCTTTTAATTCGACTTTGATATCGCCGTTGTTTTCAATAGCCGGCATTATTATTCCGTATATTCCGACGCCCTTGACGTCAAAGCCGACGTATTCCGTTGTTGTAAAGTCAAAACCGTCAAGCTCCGAAACCTCGCCCGAAGCGTTTTTCAGAACAAATTTCCTTACTGTATCAGCGGGAATGACGACGGACGTTTCAAATCTGCCTCCGCGTTCATAGTCTCCCGTCGCTACTATGCGGAGCACCTCGTGCATTTTATCGGAGAAAGTGTGATAAATGCGTTCAAGTGCAAACGGTACGGCTATATCTCCGCGTTTAATCGCCTTAAGCTCTTTGATTTCGATCAATTCGCCTTTCTGTGTTCCGCAGTCTATACGGAATGCGGTCACGTTTCCGGTGTAGTCGGGAACGGTCGATATAGGTACGATGACAGTATCCCAGTCACCGGGAGAGAAGCGGAAATCAACGTGCTGTTCGGAGTTGAAGCCGGGGTGAGAGCCCGCGGCTATATAGAAATTGCCGTTTGCCGCGTGTTCGGATTTTATCGTTATCTGTACGGCGTCAAAATCATTTGTGCTGAAGTTGACGGCCGTTCCGAGATACGGGTCGTTTGAGTTTGTAACGGTAAATGATAATACGCCGTTGTTTTTTGAAACTTTGGTTACGTCGTTTCCGTTCCATTTACCTGATTTTGCGATTATATCATATGATTTCTCATTACCGTCGGATACCTTCTGACTGTCAACGCTCAAAAACGTCTGATCCAAAAAGCGGAAATCATAATAATAGTATCCTATTCGATGGGCGTTCATACGTCCGGAGTTTCCGAGAGCGGAGCTGTATACCTTGCCTTCGCCGTCCGTGATCGTAACGTCCATTGAGTTTTCAAAATACGCTTTTCCGTCTGCGTTGCAAAGCGCGGCAATTCGCTTGTCTTTAAGCGATAAAAGATCGTAGAGCAAAGACATATTCTTATTCGTTATAAGAAACTGTTTTCTGCCCGGGTCTGTGAATTTGCCCTGTACGCCGTCGGCGAGCGCCCCTGCGTTCTTTATAGTACTGTTCCAGTCTGTGTTTTCAAAAGACGCTGCCGCGGGATCGATCGGGTCTTTTTCTTTTTTTTCGTAGTATACGGGTTCCTCGTCCACGATTATTTCCTCCGTTTCAGGTTCTGTGACCGCTTCGGTTTCCGTTTCCGTCCCGGTCTCTGTTTCCGTGTCCTCTACAGGTTCGGTTTCTGTGACGTTTTTTGTCGTATCGATCTGCCCGGTCCCTTTACAGCCGGTAAGAACGGCAGGGAAAAGGAGCAGAAAGGCAAGCAGTAAAGAGAATACGCTTTTTTTCATAATAACCTCATTTTATTTTTGTTCCAAACGCAGTTCGTATGAATCCGCCGCGTCCATATCTACTATGAATGAAAATGAATATGTTCCGTCCTCGTCGTAATATACCTGATATCCGTCGTAGCCGTTAACGCCGGAAACGACATATTTTTCCCATTTGCCGTTTTTCATGACTGAAATATCGGGCTTTTTGTAATCGGTAAAACCGTATACGCGTACAACGCATTTGTTTTTACCGCCGGATACCGTAAATTCCGCCGTATTCTTTTTGGCTTTGAGCATCGGGATATACGTATCCTTTATTTCAACGCCTGTTTTGATCTTAAGCTTGACGGGATCTATGCACGTATCCTGTCTTACATTTCTGACGTTATCGTCGTTCTGACTCTTGGATTCGCCCCACGGAAGAAGAATAAGATCGATATTGATTTTATCGCCCGCTTTCAGCGTTACGTTACCCAGATCGAGAGAAAGCTCTACGTGAGTCTGGGAAGAAATGCAGTTTTCACGGAATATAAGATTGCCGATATATTTTTCTCCCCCGATCGTGATATCGCAGTTCTTTACGATAAACGCAATATTTACGGCGCCGGTGTTCTCGCTTCCCGGAACGGTGAAGTTCGGATCGAAGACGGAAACGTACGGATAATCGGTGCCGAGCTTTACAAGACGCGATTTTTTACGTTTCTGATCGACTTCTTCTATCACCTGTTCATTGTTCTCGTTAAGATAACCTATCTTTCTGTATCTTGCGTTTGCGTAGCGGCTGTCAAAACGGAATATAGTGAAATTCTGATCGAAATTGTTTATGGTAACGTCTTCCTTTACGTTCATCCTTATCTCGTAAAGAGTTCTGTTTTCATCCGTCTGCGGAAGCTCCGTATGTCTGTATTCAACTTTTATCGCGCCGTCGTCGGACAGATAATCCATTTTCACGTCCGCGTATATCGGACCGGATGAGAGTATTTCGGCGCTCTGTGATTCCGACATATAAAACTTTCCTTTGGTTTCCTTATAATAGCTTAGGAAATAGAGCTTACCGGTCGAGGTATGCTGAGGCTGTGAGTTCCAGAGCGGAGCGGAGTTGGAGCGGAAATCGGGCAGAGTCCAGCCGTCTTTTCCGAATACAAAGTAAGGAGCTATGCAGTTCGTCTCCGTTACGCCTATGGATAAATGATAGTAAGGCTGAACGAAGCTTATAGACGAAAGCTGCTTGAGCGGGTTTTTGCCCCAGTTCTGATACAGATGAAGGACAGTCAGCTTTCGGCTTTCATCCTTTCCGATGACAAGCGGCAGATACGCCTCGCCGCCGAACGAATTGTCACCCTGATCGTATTTTTTCTCCTCAAACTCGCCCGTGAAGTTTTTGCTGACCTGGACGGGTATGGGCAGGAGAAGCATATTGTTGTCAAGCGCCGCCGAGCATTCAAGCGCACCTGAGCTCGTATA
>CACZOH010000174.1 GCA_902782785.1 uncultured Ruminococcus sp.
CCGCCGGAAAAGCCCCGTTCACTCGGCGCGTTTTTATGCCGTATAGTACGGAACATATCGGTCAGCAGACTGCGTAAGGACACGGCGGAAAAACGCGGCGGCGGTGAAGGGACGCTGTTGCTCGAGGAGCTTGACGAATGTCTGTCCGATCGGTCCGCTGAGGAAAAGTACATAGAATCGGAAACGGTTTCCGCGATAAACGGCTTTCTTAAAAAGCTGCCGAAATTACAGCGCGATATTTTCGTTCTGCGCTATTATCACGGATACGGCTATAGCCGCATATCGGACGCGACGGGATACGAGGAAAACAACGTGCGTGCCATACTGTCAAACGTACGCAAAAAACTTAAAGAATACTTGTCAAAGGAGGGATTGTTATGAATAGCCGTCAGCTTTTGTACGCCATCGGCGGAATTGATGAAAAATTTATTGTCTCCGCCGAAAAAAGGCTTAAAGATAATAAAGAGGATAAAAAAAGAGTTTTTAATATTATTAAAAGCGTCGCCGCGGCGGTCTTTGCCGTTGCGGTGATCGGCACGGTATGGGTCATATCGTATAAAAACGCGTCCTCGCGTATAAATCCGGGCGACACGGCGGTAAGCGATACGCAGCCTGAAACGCCCGATCCTTACACTACTGTATTTAATTATAAAGTCCCGGAGGCTGAAAACGGCGAGACGTTCAAGGTGACTATAAAACATGACGGCAGCTATTCCGGCTTTGATTTTAAAAACGACGAATATATAGCCGCGTATTTGAAATGTATTTACGGCGGCTTACACGAGGATTATACTCTGCGTATGCCCATGGTCGCCGACGAGATGATAGATAAAGACATGAGATCATATAACGGCGAGGACAGCAAGTACGATAAATATTTCACGCAGAAGGCGGCGGAGCTCGGATATTCGTACGACGAGGCGGTCAGGCGTGCGACGGAAATAGCGCGCACCATATATCCGGTAACCATAAACGAGGTAAGCTTCTCGTTTGACGGCATAAATGAGCTTAAAAGAGGTGACTTGGATTCGTTTAACGAGTTTTCAAGCTATATCAAGCTCTTCGGGCTCGATACCGGTAAGATAACGAAAGCCGTGTGCGTATATACAAACGATATATCTGTCAGATTCAACGATATTATAAATCTGCCGCTGGATGGGAGCTCTTTATTCAAATCGTTTATAATATTTGAATATAAAGGAAAGACCTGCGTTTTCGACCGCTTCTCGCCCGAGGCGCCCATCGGCTATATCGAGGATATGGCGGACGGAAAAATAGATACGATAGAAACTCAGGTCACCGTGCTTGAAGCGGCGGAGCACGCTTTTATCGACACGAACGGCACCGCTTACGTATCGGAAAAACCGCTCTCATTGTCGGCTATGGATATTGTAAATGTGGAATATTACAGAGATTACACAAGTTTTGTATACGGCGTCGTATCGGTCAGTAAAACAGGCATTTACGAAATCAAGCCGGAGGACTACGCGCTTGTATTCAACGAGGTCGATAAGATAACGGATAAAAGCAAGGCGTCGATTTTGAAACAGCTTTTTGATAATTATCTGAAAGAAAAATCGGATCCCGACGACAATATAGAGTTTTGCGTAAAACTGTCCGACAACAAATACGCGGCAAAGCTGAAAAACGTTCTCCGCGCCGCGGCCGCAAGTCCGATAAGACATTTCGACAACGCGGGCGGCTATCCGATACTTGCCTATAAATACGGAGAAGACGTCACGTATATGTTCGGCGAGGACATACCGGTTGAAAAAATAATAATATTGTCGGGCGACGATATATATTACGGCGCCGAAGCGGCATATAACGGCGGCGGCATAAACGACGACGACGCGATGAACATTTTCAAAGCGTGCCAAAACAAGTACGCCGAAACGTATAATAAGAGCGAATACGCGCTTTTATACAGATGTATTACAGAATATCTGAACGGACAGGACGAGGCGGACAACAAAGCCGGCAATTTCTCAAGAACACGTTACGGCAAGTACGTTTATATTGATTTCTGTTATAAAATATCCGACGAAAAATACGCCGTGATATACAGCGTATACGACGAGCCGTCAGCCGATTATGAAAGTATGGATGTCGATATAAAAGGTTATAAATTCATATATAAAAACGGTAACACGCTTTGGGTGTATGACGACGGAAAAATATACGACGCGTCATACGCAAATCTTACAAACGACGAGGTCGCGCGGCTGTACGGGGCGTATAACAGATATATAAATCAATAACAGTAAGGCTTTACCGCTCCGGCGCGAAAAAATCGCACCGGAGTTCTTTTTTAAAAAATAAAATCAAAATCGCTTGACAACTTTACAGCTGCATAATAAAATATATTTGACAGTTTTGATTTTTATTGATACGTTTCACCCTCTTTTTTCGTCTTTATAAGTGAAAGCATTAAGGAGCACGGTTTATGAACGACAAGGAGATAATCGACCTGTTCAACTCACGCGACCAGCGCGCGGTCGCGGAGCTGCAAGGCAAGTACGGCGACTACATAAAAACCGTCAGTTACCGCATTTTAGGCGACGTACAGGACGCCGACGAATGCGTAAACGACGCGTATTTAGCCGTATGGAACAGCATACCGCCGGACTCGCCCGACGATCTCGGCGCATACGTTTTCCGCATTTGCCGTAATCTGTCAGTTGACAGACTGAGACGGAACACGGCGAAAAAACGGAGCGCGGATATTATATCAATCGACGGCGAGCTTAACGAGTGCGTCGGCGACAGCGCTGAGGACGCGTACATAAAAGGCGAGCTGAAAACCGTTATAAACGCGTTTTTAAAATCGCTTAAAAAACGCGAGCGCGATATATTTCTTCTCCGCTACTACTTTTCATACAGCGCAAAGGAGATAGCGGAGCGCTTCGGTACGGATGATGATTACGTGCGCGTACTGCTTTCACGGACACGAAAAAAACTGAAAGAGTTTTTGCAAAAGGAGGGACATATATGAAAAATACCGATCTTTACCGCGGCATAGGCGAAGCGGACGATAAATATATCAAAAGCGCAGAAAAAGCGTTTGAAAAAGCAGAAAGCAAAGAAAAACGGCAGAACGCGGGCAGGATTATAAGAAAGGTGCTGTCCGTCGCCGCGGCGGTGGTAATAATCGGCGGCTTGTGGGTAGTTTCATTCATCGGCGCGCAGAACAGACAGGAGCCGAACACGTCCGCAAATACCGGTGACAGCACATTTGACGGCAGCGAAACGTCTTCACCCGATAATTCATATGATGAACCGAGTACTGAAGCGGAGACGACGTTTATATTATCGCCGTCCGATACGGAACCTGTCAACGTCGACCCGGAAAGCGAATGTGGGAAAATGATACAGTCGTTTGACGAATATCTTAAAGCAAAAGAGCGCGGCAAATACGGCGATTATTACGTATCATACTGCGTAAAGGTAAACGGCGCGTATATCGGATTTATAGACGACGGTGATACCGATTATACGGAGGCTTTGGAAAATGAAGTTATAAACGGTCTTCCGTTCTGCTACGGCAACGGTCAGAAATTGACCGTAATTAACGGCGGCGAGTA
>CACZOH010000175.1 GCA_902782785.1 uncultured Ruminococcus sp.
ATAGGACGCGCCGCAAGGCATGAAAACGGCAAGGTCATAATGTACGCGGACACTGTAACACAGTCGATGCGCCGCGCGATAGACGAGACAGACAGAAGAAGAACGATACAGAAAAAGTATAACGAAGAACACAACATCACGCCGCATACAGTCGTCAAATCCGTACGCGACGTCATAGAAATAGCAGAAAACGAAAACAAGAGCAAGAAAAAGAGAACGGAAAAGCACGATAAGAAGCTTAATGAGAACGAGCGCGGCAAGCTGATAGAAGAGCTTACCGCAAAAATGCGCCGTGCGGCGAAGGAGCTGCGATTTGAGGAGGCGGCGGCGTACCGCGACAGGATAAGAGATCTAACGAGATGAGCGATTTGATATACAGCGAAACGGAAGAGAAGAACAGAGTTGAAAAAAGCACTCTGTATCTTGTCGCCACGCCTATAGGCAATCTGTCCGACATTACGTACAGAGCCGTAAAAGTCCTGTCAAACGTAGATTTCATAGCCGCGGAGGACACGCGGAACACGCCGAAGCTCCTTTCAAAATACGATATAAAAAAGCCGCTCGTCAGCTATTTTGAGCATAATAAGCGCGAGAAGGGCGAGTATATAGTATCGAGACTTCTTTCGGGCGAATCCTGCGCTCTCGTTACGGACGCGGGCACTCCAGCCATAAGCGACCCCGGAGAGGATCTTGTCGTCCTTTGCCGCGAGCGCGGGATAAAGGTCGTCAGCATCCCCGGCGCCTGCGCCGCTATAACGGCTCTCACGCTGTCGGGTCTGCCGGCGCGCCGCTTCTGCTTCGAGGGATTTCTGCCGGCGGCGAAATCGGAGAGAAAACAGCGTCTGTCGGAGCTTGCGGAGGAAAAAAGAACGGTGATCGTTTACGAAGCCCCGCATCACCTCGTCTCCTCACTGAACGATATTTATGAAGCGATGGGCGACAGACGCATAGCTTTATGCCGCGAGCTTACGAAGATAAACGAACAGACCGATTTCACGACTGTATCCGAGGCGATATCGTCATATAAGGAAAAACAGCCGCGGGGCGAATACGTGCTTGTGATAGAGGGCGCGGCTTTAAATAAAGAAAAAGTATTTGATCAAAGCGTTAAAGAACACGTTGAAAAATACATAAAAGAGGGAATGAGCAAAATGGACGCCATAAAAGCGGCGGCAAGGGACAGGGGAGTTCCCAAATCGGAGGTCTACGCAGAGATAAACAAATGAGGATATATAACGCAAAGGTATACGATACGGAAAACAGAAAAT
This sequence comes from uncultured Ruminococcus sp., assembly GCA_902782785.1. Taxonomy (GTDB): domain Bacteria; phylum Bacillota; class Clostridia; order Oscillospirales; family CAG-272; genus UBA1248. The sequence continues at coordinate 1,269 of CACZOH010000175.1, forward strand.
TTCATAACGGCTCCGTATCTTTTGAAAACGGAATAATAACGGAAATATCAAACGCGTCAGACGGCGATATAGACGCGCGCGGCGCGTATCTTCTGCCCGGTCTCATAGACGTTCACAGCCACGGCAGAGGCGGCGTTGATTTTATGAACGCAGCTCCCTCTGATATCGGAAAAAGCTTTGAGCTGTATCTGAAGCACGGCGTTACGACGGTCTTTCCCTGCGTGATGACCGCGCCGTACTGCGATATAGTCAGGGCGATAGATAACATAAAGAACACGAAAACCGATATAAACGTCGACGGCATACACGTTGAGGGGCCTTACGTATCGCAGAAACGCCCCGGCTGTCACGATATATCGCTTCTGCGGCCGCTTTACTGCGACGAAGCGAGAAAGCTCACCGCCGCGATATCGCCGAAAAAAGCGCATTTCACCGTTGCGCCCGAGCTTGAGGGCGCGGATATGTTCATAAAAACCCTTATAAAATACGGAGCGACGGTCGGTATAGGACATTCCGACTGCAAATATGACGAGGCGATGCACGCGCTCGATCTCGGCTGCGTATCATTTACGCACACGTTCAACGCCATGCGCGAGCTTAAACACAGAGAGCCCGGTACCGCAGGCGCGGCGCTTTCCGGACGCGCGTACGCGGAATTCATATGCGACCTTTTCCACGTCTCGGCGCCCGTGATCGATATATCGTACAGAGCGACAGGCTGTGAAAGATTCGTCGTCATATCGGACTCCATAGCCGCGGCGGATATGCCGGACGGCATATATTATCTGTCCGGTATGAGAGTTAACGTAAAGGACGGCAGAGCGATAAACGACGACGGAGCGATAGCCGGCTCGACGACGAATATATTCGACGGACTGAAAAATCTGTATAAAACCACGAAAGCGCCGTTTGAGGACGTTGTGCTTACGGCGACCGCAAATCCCGCAAAGCAGGTCGGCGTATATGACAGGACCGGCTCGATTGCCGCGGGAAAACGAGCGGATATGATCCTGACGGATAAAGAAAACGTGCTTCTTACGGTAAGCCGCGGAAAAATAATCCGGAATTGATAATTATTTCAAATAACCGTCCATAATGAATAAAAAAAACGGAGCGGAAAATGACGGGAAATACAGCTTATATCGGCGAAATACAAAAAAATCAGAGCTTTAAAGGAATGAAGCAGAACAAATATTTCAAATCGGAAGCGAAAAGAGCGCTTTTTGCGGCGGATAACCTTTACAAAGCCGTTATCGCGCATTTTCTGTGCGGAGTCATAAGCGGCGGCTTTCTGTACATGACGTTTTTCGTGCCGGATCTTTCCGTCGTCTTCTTTGCCGATTTTATCGGCGAGACGTCCGCAAAGCTTTTGTCGACCGTCGTTACGGTGATCCTTGCGGTTTTGTTCTCGTTTTTCCTGTTCGCTTTTTTTCTCGGCGCCTACACGTTTTCCGCCGGAATGAGATCGGATACGGACAGCACGCCCGGAGCGCCGGATCCGTCGGATCTGTCGGAGCTCCTGTCGCCCGTCAACAGTATGAGGCATCTCGGACGCACGCTCACGCTTTATTTCATATACGCGTTTGAGATCATAATCGCCGTATCGCCGTCCGTGTTCGTCATACTTTATTCGGACGCGATAGGTATCGGACAATTCACGGCGGCTCTGATGAATACCGTCGCCGTTGCCTGCTCGCTTTTCATTTTTCTGTTCTTTACGGCTCTGTTGACACCCTTGCCGTACGTATTGAAAGAGGACGACGGGATAGGCGCGTTTTCGGCGTATAAAAAAAGCGCTGCCGCCGCAATGTGCGGGATCTGGCGGATCTACTCGCTTTTCTTCTCGTTCATACCGCTGATCCTCGTATCCGCTCTGACGTTCGGCGTGCTTTACTTTGCGTATTCGCTGCCGTACATGACCGCCGCGTTTACCAAAGCGGGCGAATATCTTTATTATATAGAAAATCCCGAAAGGAGACATATAAATGAATAAACCGAAATGTTATCTTACGACCGCCATTCCGTACGCTTCAAGAAAGCCGCATATCGGAAATACTTACGATATAATCTTAGCGGACTGCTATAAAAGATATAAGCAGCTCTGCGGCTTCGACGTATTTTTAAGTACCGGAACGGACGAGCACGGTCAGAAAATAGAGGAATACGCAAAGGAGGCGCAGACTACGCCGAAAGAATACGCGGACGGCGTATCCAATCAGATAAAACAGATCTGGGATCTTGTCGGCGCTCAGTACGACGTGTTTATTAAAACTACGGACGCACACCATGAAAAAGCCGCCGCAAACCTCTTTGACAAATTTCTGAAGCAGGGCGACATATATAAAAGCGAATACGAAGGCTGGTACTGCGTTCCGGACGAGACGTTTCTGACGGAAACCCAGGTGGTTGACGGCAAATGTCCCGAATGCGGACGTCCCGTTATTTGGGCGAAAGAGGAAGCGTACTATTTCAGAATGAGCAAATACGCGGACGCGCTGATGAAATATTACGACGAGCATCCCGATTTTATAATCCCCGAATCCCGCAAAAAAGAAATGGTCAACAATTTCTTAAAGCCGGGACTTCAGGACCTCTGCGTTACGAGAAGCTCGTTCAAATGGGGCATCCCCGTCAAAAATGACAGCAAACACGTTTTATACGTATGGATGGACGCTCTCATAAACTACATCACCGCGCTCGGCTACGATCCCGAAAACGCGGAACAGCCGGAGAATTTCAAAAAATATTGGCCCGCGGACGTTCATTTCATCGGTAAGGACATACTCCGATTCCACAGTATCTACTGGCCCATATTCTTAATGGCGGCGGGTCTGCCTCTGCCTAAACAGATATTCGCGCATCCGTGGCTTTTGTCGGGAGTTGACAAAATGTCAAAATCCCGCGGCAACGTCATATACGCGGACGATCTCATAAAGGTCTTCGGACGCGACGGCTGCCGTTACTATTCACTTGCGGAGATGCCGTTTTCATCCGACGGAACGATAACGTACGAAAACGTGATATCACGTTATAACTCGGATCTTGCCAATATTTTAGGCAACCTTGTTAAGCGTACGGAGTCTATGACCGTCAAGTATTTCGGCGGCGTCATACCCGCGCCGGGCGATGAAACCGAGCTTGACCGCGACCTTAAGGATACCGTGATATCCTCCGTTAAAAAATACAGAGAGCTTATGGATAAATTCATGGTGTCCGACGCGCTTGACGCCGTGTTTACCGCGCTTCGCCGCGCCAACAAGTATATTGACGAGACGACTCCGTGGATACTTGCAAAAACGGACGAGGGAAGAGCAAGACTTGCGTCGGTACTCTATAATCTGCTTGAGACCATACGCGTCTGCGCGGTCTTACTGAAGCCCGCGATACCCGACAGCGCGGATAAGATACTTGCCGCTCTCGGCGCGGAAAACGACGATTTCAGCCGTACCGAAGAATTCGGTATGCTTGAAGCGGGGCGTACCGTAACGGAGGGAGAAGCGCTTTTCAGCCGTCTTGACGAGACAAAGGTACTTGAGGAACTGAACAAAAAAGACGAGCCCGAGGTGAAAAAACCCGAGGGAGAGCCCGAAATAGAATTCGACGATTTTGTAAAGGTCGAAATGAGAACGGCTGAGATACTTGAATGCGAGCCCGTTCCGAAATCGAAAAAGCTGCTTAAGCTGAAGCTCGATCTCGGATATGAACAGAGACAGGTGCTCTCCGGTATAGCGCAGTACTACACGCCGGACGAGCTTAAAGGCAAAAAGGTCATAGTCGTCGCAAACCTCAAACCGAGGATGATGATGGGTTTTGAATCCAAGGGGATGGTCCTCGCGTCAAGCGCGGAGGGCGACACGGTCCGCGTGATATTCCTCGATCCCGAAACGCCGAACGGACAGAGAATAAGCTGATGATATTCGACACGCACGCCCATTACGACGACGTTAAATTTGATACGGACAGATATGAACTGCTCGACGGGCTTTTCGGATCCTCTGTTTCCGGAGTTCTGAACTGCGCCACGGCAACGGAGAATTTCAGCGCGACGCTTGAATTGTGCGGAAAATACGAAAAGGTGTATGCCGCGCTCGGCATACACCCGTCCGACTGTTACAGATACGAGTCTTTATCCGACAGTTTGCAGATTTTATCGGATACGGTAAAGAAAAACGACGTCCGGGCTCTCGGCGAGATAGGGCTTGACTATCATTATGATTTTTCACCGAGGGACGTTCAGCTTGCGTATTTCAAAGCGCAGCTTGAGCTTGCGGAGAAGCTCGGTCTGCCCGCGGTCATTCACGACAGGGAAGCGCACGGCGACGTGTTTGAACAACTGCGCGGTTTCCGGGGTACGGCTGTTATCCACAGCTGCTCAGAGAGCGCGGAAACGGTGCGTCAGCTTTGCAGAAAAGGTCATTATATCTCATTTTCCGGCTCCGTCACGTTCAAAAACGCAAGCTCCGTAAGAGAAGCCGCAAAAGCCGTGCCGGATGAGCTTCTGCTCGTTGAAACGGACGCGCCGTACATGGCGCCCGTACCCGTACGCGGGCAGAGGAACGACAGCGGAAATATAAAATATATCATTTCCGTGCTCGCCGGGATCAGAGGCGATACCGCCGGGAATATAGAGAGAATCACGGAAGAAAACGCAAAAAAACTCTTTAAGATCGGCTGATCATATCTATTATTTCAACAAATCTTTCCGCTTCCTCTTTTGTGTTGAAAACGGAGAAACCGAGCCTTACGGCGCCGTCTCTTCCGGTATATTTATGCGCGTCGGGCGCACAGTGAAAACCCGCGCGCACGCAAATACCGTATCCGTCAAGCAGACGCCCCGTCCGCTCGCTCGGGATCCCGTTCACGTTGAAGCAGAGAACAGACCCCGCGTTTTTATGATATACCGTGATTTTGTCGTTTTCCGACAACATCGAAAGAATATAAGAGCATATTTCGTGCTCTTTTTTTCTTATATTCGATACCCCCGTTTTTTTGACAAAGTCGACGCCCGCGGATAACGCCGCTATTGAAACGGACGGAAGAGTCCCCGCCTCAAGTTTCTCCGGCGGATCCTCCGGCATGGACGCTTCAAATGAGTTTATCCCGCTTCCGCCGTATAAAAGCGGTCTTATACGCGATACGTCAAAGGACGGCGACAGTATCAGAGCGCCGCATCCCGTTATTCCGTACAAGCCCTTGTGCGCGGGTATGCAGAGAACGTCCACGTTGTCTTTTATTACGTCTATATCGTATATCCCCGCTGCCTGCGCTCCGTCCGCTATGAATAAAACGCCTTTCTCACGGCATAAGGCTCCTATTTCGCGGTACGGAAGAACAAGCGGAAAAACGTTTGACGCGCACGTGCATACGACCGCCGAGGCGCCTTTTTTTATCCCGTCGCCGATCTGCGATAAGATCGTGTCTTTTTCTGAAAAAGCGTCAAAAAACAACGTCTCTGCACCCGCGGCGATAAGCGGTCTGCGTACGGAATTATGCTCTATATTGCTTGTGATCACCTTGTCTTTTCGCCTTATACAGCCGAATATCGCCGTATTCAGCGCCTCCGTACAGCCCGAGGTAAAACAGACGCGCGACGGGTCGTTTATACCGAAAAAGCCCGCCGTCTTCTTTCTGCATTCATATACGACTTCCGCCGCCGCCATTGAAAGACGGTGACCGCCCCTGCCCGCGTTTCCACCGCTGTGTTTTATAAACCCGTTTACCGCGTCGACGACGCAGCCGGGCTTCGGATACGTCGTCGCCGCGTTGTCAAAATAGATCACGGCTCGGTAAAAGGTATCCCCGATCCGATAAGCGCCGACCTTGCGGCGCCGCGGTCCCTTTCATCTGTTTCTATACCGTATCTGCACCCTCTTTTCGTCTCGTTTCCGTCAAGCCGTATGATTTTTGATTTTATACCGTACAGATCAAGCGCGTCCTTTGCCTTGTACGCGTACGTAAGCGAGGACAGCGCGAAAAATCTTCTTTTCATGTGTTATTGTCCTTGTCAATATTGCGGTCGCCCGCATTATCATTATATGACCGGAAAAAGAAAAAAGCCGCTTGGCTAAATCTGCGGCATATCCTCGTGATCCGGCTTTTTCGGCGTCCGCGGGACGCGTTTCAGCGGATCGTATATGAATTTGCGGCACTTGTATCCGCATTTTACGATGCCTTTTATATCACAGCACATAACGTCGCGGTCGTAGGACGGCGCGGCGTGCTCACAGTATAAACATATTTTTTCGTATTCGGCTTCCATATACGTTTCCTCTTTGATTTGTACGTATCATTTTACCACCGTAAATCAAAAAAGTCAAGTCAAAATATGAGGATATATGATAAAAAATGCGATAAAAGATACAAAAGTCTGAAAAATCTTGCCGCAAACGTAATATTTGACGCTCAACCCCGCCCGCTTTGACACTGCCGTCACCTGGGAGGCGACGCACAAACCGGAAAAGGACGATGCGGCACACAGTAAAGAAGCCGTCAGTCTGCCGCCGGCGCCTGCGCCCGCAAGCACTGCCGCGCCCGACGTAAGCTCGATAAAGGGCGGCAGAACGTGCGAAACGTATGGTACGGGTATCAGCGTCAGAGCGGAGCAGACGACGGAATAAATGATTATGAAAAAACAGATATTCAAAGCCGCCGCGCCGCAGGATAGGACCGATCTGCCGAATGAAAAATCCGTCTGCACCTCCGTCGTTTCTTTTTGTTTTGAATAGGTCTTTTTACGCACAAGCACTGCCCATAACACGGCGGAACAGACGTTTACGGCGTAACATATAAGACCCGTGCGGCGTGAACCGAGAAGTCCGCCGATAAAGGTAATCATAAAAGCCGGCGTAGCGTTGTTCGTATACGAAATAAGGACCTCCGCTTCGGCTCTGCATATCTCACCTTTTGAATAAAGCCTTGAGGCGCCCGCCGCGCCTGTGGGATAACCGCCGAAGAGACCGAGCAGGAATATCCCCGCCCCGCTGTAAGAAAGATTGAAAAGTCTCGCCAGCGGTTTTGCGGCGGTCTTGCCGAGAAACGCGCAGATTCCGGAAGAAATAAGCATCTCAGCAGCCACGGAGAACGGGAAAACCGTGGTGAATATGACCTCAAGGCATACGGAAAGCGCCGCCCTCGCCGCCTCTTTTGCCGCACCGCCGAAAACGAGCAGATAAGCGGTGTATATAACGGTGAACAAAACGCCGCAAACGTATTTTATTTTATCTTCCGATCCGCTCACATTCGCCCTCTTTTCCGTCATATAAACCGTTTTAATCCAATATATTTAACAAAAACCGATATTATTACGGAGGCGTCCGGATGAGGGATAAAAACGGCATAAAGAAAAACGGTTACAGGATAAACGAGCTCGGCGTATATATCTACGGTCAGCGCGCCGTCGTGACGGACGGAGGCGCGGAGATACTCGATTACACAAAGGAACGCGTCGTGTTCAGAACGCCGAAAAAACGGGTAAATCTCGTCATATCGGGAAAAGAACTGACCGTCAGAGCGGCGGGAAACAGCGTATGCGAGATTTGCGGTCTCATACAGTCGGTAAAGTACGAAGAGGTAAAACCGGATGTTTAAGCTGCTTGAGTATATAATAGGCTTCAGATATATGAAAACGCGCGGCGGCGAAAAAAACGCGGCGCTTTCGTATATGCAGAAAAACAACGTCTTCTTTTCGAATCTTACGGAAAAGGACGGAGAGGCGTATTTCAAAACCGTCGGCAGGCTTGATAAAAACCTGTTGAAATACGCCGATACCGTATCGGAAAAAGGGCTTTTGCGTGATATCAAACGGAGCCTTTACCGTCCCGGTCTGTACTTCGGCGCGCTGTTTTTCATAACGGCGCTTATACTGTCGGACAGCGTTATATGGGAGGTAAGGTACGCGCCGAAGGGCGGTGAGAACGTGGAGAGGATAGGCGCGCTGGCGGCTGAAAACGGACTTAAAAGCGGCGTTTTCAAATCGTCCGTCAACAAGGAAAACATAGAAAATCTCATAATGCTGAAATGTCCGGACGTATCTTACGTGAACGTAGATATCAAGGGTACGGTCGCCACGGTCGTGACGGACGAGCGCGTTTTGTTTTATCACAAAAAGGACGACGGGAAAACCGACCTTTTCGCGTCGGAGGACGGATATATTATCCGCTGTGAAACGTTTGCGGGAAAGACAGTTTGCGAAAAAGGACAGACGGTCAGAAAAGGAGATCTGCTTATCACCGGAACATACGACACGTTTCACCACGGGACCGTCACCGTGAAGGCGAGGGGAGCCGTTTACGCGCTCGTTAAACGCAGTTTTTTATGCGAATGTCCCGATACGGAATACGAAAAAGCATACACGGGAAAAGAGTTCGTAAAAAGATCGTATAAGATATTCTCGTACGGAGAGGAGAACGGCGCGGAATACGAAAAAGACAAATACGACAAAACGACGGATGAAAAAAGCGTTTCGGTTTTCTCCTTCGTCACCCTGCCGATAAAGGTCAGGACAGACACTTACCGCGAATATACTCTGATCAGGAGGAAAATAAGCGAAAGAGAGGCAAACGACAGATTGGATAAAACGTATGAAAAACAGCTTGCCGGAATAACGGCGGACGGACAGATCAAGGAGCAGGACGTGAAGAGATATTACGAGAGAGGCAGCTATAAGCTGTACTGCGAGGTATGGCTTATTACAAATATAGCAAAATAATATATCATAATAGATTATTTTATTGTAATTTTATCGTTTTTGCTATTGCAAAATACAAAAATATGTGTTATGATAAAATGAAAGTAACTGTGTGGGTTGGTTTTTTATGATCTCAAAAACTGTATTATCAAATACGATGGACGAAGCGGTAAAGGTCTTCGGCGTTTACAACTGCTACGCCGAGAGGCTCGAGCAGGCTTTTTCCGTAAGGATATCGGGCAAGGACACGGAGAAGACCGCGGGTCTTGCGATAGTCGTATCGGGCGAGGACGCGGACAACGTTGAAAAAGCGTGCTCCGCGGTGAATTCGCTTTTGAAAATAGCGCGGCTGAACGACGATATAACGGATCAGAACGTAGACTATGTTATTTCAATGGTGAACGACGGCAGAGAAAACGAGCTTTCGTCATACGACGACGAATGTATCTGCATCACCACGCGCGGCAAGCCCATAAAGGCGAAGACCGTGGGACAGAAGAAATATATAGAGGCGATAAAGAAAAACACGGTGGTGCTGGGCGTCGGTCCCGCGGGAACGGGCAAAACGTTTCTGGCGGTCGCAATGGCGACAAAAGCGCTCCGCGCCAAAGAGATAAACCGTATAATCCTGACGCGCCCCGCGGTCGAGGCGGGAGAGAAGCTCGGATTTCTGCCCGGTGATCTGCAGAACAAAATAGACCCGTATCTGCGTCCGCTTTACGACGCGCTGTATGAGATGCTGGGTGCGGAAACGTATCAGAAATACGTGGAAAAAGGAACTATCGAGATAGCTCCGCTCGCGTATATGCGCGGCAGGACGCTTGACGATTCGTTCATCATTTTGGACGAGGCGCAGAACACGACGCCCGAACAGATGAAAATGTTTCTGACGCGTCTCGGCTTCAATTCCAAAGCCATAGTCACGGGCGACATAACGCAGACGGACCTGCCGTTCGGCAAAAAGAGCGGGCTGAAAGAGGCGATAAAGGTGCTTGACGGCATTGACGATATAGCCGTGCACCGCTTTACCGAAAAGGACGTCGTGCGCCACAGGCTCGTTCAGAAGATCATAACGGCGTATGAAAGATACGAAAGACAAAACGAAGTAAAAGCGGCGGAAGAAAACGAAAAAAGAATAAAAAGATATGTGAGGAACAAATGAGCACGCATAAGATCTATATCAAAAACGAACAGGACAAGGAAGCGTATACGCCCGCGATGCGCTCGTATATACAGGCGGCGGTAAGGGACACACTCGAACACGAGAGCTTTGAAGACCTTTGCGAGATCTCCGTAACGCTGACCGATAACGACGGGATCAGGAAACTGAACGCGGAATACAGAAACAATGACAAAGAAACGGACGTGCTGTCGTTCCCGCTGTTTGACGGCGAATATACGGAAGAGGATCTTGTCGACGGATATCTGCCTCTCGGAGATATAGTGATATCTCTCGAGAAGGCGAGAGAACAGGCGGAAGCCATAGGGCATAACATAAACGTTGAGGTCGCGTTCTTGTGCGTCCACTCAACGCTTCATCTTCTCGGCTACGACCATGAGACCTCGCCCGAAGACGAAGCGGAAATGTTTTCCGTACAGGAAAAAATAATGGAGAGATTCAGAAAATAATGGAAGATAACAGAAAATGCGGGTTTGTGGCTATAATAGGCCGCCCGAACGTAGGTAAATCAACGCTTTTGAACACGATGCTCGGTGAGAAGATCGCCATAGTGTCAAAAAAACCGCAGACGACGAGGACGTCGATAACGGGAATTCTGACCGAGGGCGATACTCAGTATATTTTCATAGACACGCCCGGCATACACAAGCCGAGGACAAGGCTCGGCGACTATATGGTAAAATCCGCGTATTCGTCTATTTCCGGCGCGGACGTCATCCTGTTCGTCGTTGAAGCGGACAGCAAGCCGTCTCCCACGGAAACGGGCATCATAGACAAGCTTAAAAAGCAAAGCGCCCCCGTTTATCTCATAATAAACAAAACGGATGCAAAAAGCAAGGAGAAACTGGGACAGACGATACTCGATTATTCGCCTCTGATGAACTTTGCCGACGTGATACCCGTATCAGCGCTCAAAAACGACGGCGTAGATATAATCTTATCCGAGATAAAGGAGCATTTCAAAGAGCCCCGCTTCTTCTTCCCGGAGGATATGATAACGGATCAGCCCGAGAGGATGATCGCCGCTGAAATAATAAGAGAAAAGATACTGCGTCTTACTGACGACGAGATACCGCACGGAGTCGCCGTAACGATAGAGGACTTCAAGGAGAAGAAAGACCTCGTCTCAATACGCGCGGAGATATTCTGCGAAAAAGCGTCTCATAAAGGCATAATAATCGGCAAGGACGGAGAGACGATAAAAAAGATAGGTACGTACGCAAGGGAAGACCTTGAGGAATTCCTCGGCTGCCGCGTGTTTATAGACCTGTGGGTGAAGGTAAAGAAAAACTGGCGGGACAGCGTAGCCGCCGCAAAGAACTTCGGCTACGGCGACAACTGATATGGTCGTAATGGTCGAGGGACTCGTCACCAACGCCGTAAATTACGGCGAGACGGACAAAATGCTGACGCTGATAACACGGCAGTACGGAAAGCTTAACGTATACAGCAGGGGCGGCAGAAGGATAAGCAGTAAATTCATGTCCGGCTCGCTCAAATTCACGTACGGTGATTACGTCATAAACAAAACGGACAAACTCAACATACTGCAGGAGGCAAGTCCGAAAATGTCATTTTTCGGGCTTCATAAAGACCTGTCGTCAAGCGCGCTCGCCGATTATATCTGCGAGGTGCTTACGGACGTGACGATGCCCGAGGAGCCGGATACGGAAGCGCTCGATCTTTGTCTCAACTGTCTTTACGTTTTATCGGAGAACAAACACGAGCCGGACGCGGTGAAGGCCGTTTTTGAATGGAAAATGATCGAGAGACTGGGCGTTTATCCTGACCTTTCGGGCTGCCGGAAATGCGGCAGAGCGGACAAGGAATGGTATTATCTCGATATAATGAACGGAGAACTGACCTGCCGTGACTGCGGCTCGCCGGAGGACAGGATCACGGACCCCGAGGAGAACGGTACGGCGAGGATAACCGTGCTTATGTCGGGGGCGGAGGTGTACGCCGCAAACCGCATAATGAATTCCGAAAAGTCAAAAACGTTTTCTTTGCCGAAGGATAAGGGAGTAAGGAAACGTTTGTCGGAGGTATCGGAAAAATACCTGCTCAATCATCTTGAAAGAAGCTACAAAACGCTTGATTTTTACAAGGAAATATCTAAATTGCAATGAACACGGAAAACAGATTTGAAAAAGCGGGAACGACCCTGCAGTACGGCAGGATCCTGCAGATGCTCGCCGAATGCGCGACGACGGAGGGCGCAAAAAAGCTTTGCGCTGAAACGGAGCCCGCTTCGGATTTGAGAAAAATACAGACGCTCCTTGACGAAACGTCGGACGCGGAAAGACTGTATATAAGCAAGGGCGAGCCGTCATTCGGATTTATCAAAGACGTGACACCGCTGCTCGACCGCGCTGAGAAGGGCGCCATGCTCTCGCCGTCCGAGCTGCTCGACTGCGCAAACGTATTAAGAACGGTGCGCGGCGTCGTTGAATATTATAAGACAGACAGAAAATACGAAACGTCGCTTGACGAGTATTTTGAGAGGCTTGTGCCCGACAGAGGACTTGAGCGCGACGTTACCTCCGCGATAATAAGCGAGGAAATGATAGCCGACGACGCGAGTCCGGAGCTGTCCGATATCAGGCGCAAAATAAAGAATGCGAACAACAGGATAAGAGAAACGCTGCAGAAGTACATAACGGGCGAGGCGTATTCAAAATATCTGCAGGAAAACATAATAACCCTGAGAAACGGCAGATACGTCATACCCGTGAAGGCTGAGCATAAAAACGAAATAAAAGGTCTCGTTCACGACACGTCGTCCTCCGGCGCGACGCTTTTTGTCGAACCCATGGCGGCGGTCGACGCGAACAACGAGCTTAAGGTGCTTGAAAGAGCCGAGAAGGCGGAGATAGAAAAAATACTCTACGGCTTTTCCGCAAGAGTCGCCGCTGAGTCGGAGCAGATCAAGCTGAATTACCTTAATCTGATTTATCTTTCGTACGCTTTCGCGCGCGGCAAGCTTTCCGTCAGAATGGACGCCGTACGTCCCGTATATACCGAGAAGCGCGTGATAAAGCTGAACAAGGCGAGACATCCGCTGCTCGACCGCGATAAGGTCGTGCCCATAAACGTTTCGATCGGCGACGGTTACGATACGCTGGTCATCACCGGACCGAACACGGGCGGCAAGACCGTATCGGAAAAAACGGTAGGTATCATCGTTATGATGGCGCAGTCCGGACTGCATATCCCGTGCGCCGAGGGCAGCGAGCTCACCGTTTTTGACGGTATTTCCGCGGACATAGGCGACGAACAGTCCATAGAACAGTCGCTTTCCACGTTCTCGTCGCATATGGTGAATATAGTGAACATACTCTCCGACGTAACGGATAAGACGCTCGTCATTTTCGACGAGCTCGGAGCAGGTACCGACCCGGTCGAGGGCGCCGCGCTCGCGGTCTCGATACTTGAAGAGGTGCGCAGACACGGCGCGCTCTGCATCGCCACAACGCATTACGCGGAGCTGAAGGCGTACGCCGTCGATACCGAGGGCGTTGCGAACGCTTCCTGCGAGTTCGACGTTGAAACGCTTAAGCCGACGTACAGACTTATAATCGGCACGCCCGGACGCTCCAACGCCTTTGCGATAGCGGAAAGGCTCGGGCTGCCTAAATCCGTGATAGACCGCGCCTCGTATTCTATTCAGGCGGACAGCAAGCGGTTTGAAGACGTCATCTCAAAACTCGAGGAGCAGAGAAGCGCCATGCTCAAAGCCCGTGAGGAGGCTGAGGCGGCGAAGGCGGAGGCGGAGCTTTTGCGCGATACCGCAAAAAAAGAGACGGAAAAAGCGCTTGAAAAAGCGGAGGCTGAGTTAAACAAAGCGAAAGAGCAGGCGAGGAAAACCGTCGAGACGGCGCGCGCCTCCGCGGAATTCATATTCGCCGAGCTTGACCGCGCAAACAAGAAAAAATCAAAGGAGGAACGCGCAGAGGCGCTTGCAAGGTCGAGAGCCGGTATAAAAGCGAAGCTTGACGAATACGACGACTTGCAGACGGAGGAAACGGACGACGGTTACGAGCTTCCGCGCTTTCCGGAAATAGGCGAGCTGGTTTACGTCAAAAAGCTGAAAACAAACGCCACGGTAAAATCGGCGCCCGACAAAAACAACGTCATATCGGTCGAGGCGGGCGCGCTGAAAATGAAAGTGTCTTTGCTCGATATACGTCTGGGCGAGGAATACACGGGACGTGCGGACAAAAGCAAAAAAGAAAAGGTCAAAATCACGGAAGCGGCGCCGAGAACCATAAGCTCCGACGTGGATCTTCGCGGTATGAACGGAGAAGAGGCGTGGATCGTCGTAGACAGGTATCTTGACGACGCGCAGCTCTGCCATCTCGGACAGGTCACGCTGATACACGGAAAGGGCACGGGCAAGCTGCGCGAGATACTCCGCAAACGCCTGAAAGCCGACCGCCGCGTGGACAGCTTCCGCGACGGCGTCTACGGAGAGGGCGACAACGGTGTGACCGTTGTAAAACTGAAATGATTGAATGAGTGTTATAAAAAAATTTCACATATAGACTTTATTTATATAATTATCTTTGATATAATCACGACAAGAAAGGGTGTTTGCCCGATTACAACAGAAAGGAAATTGAGTTTTATATGGCAGTAGGAAGATTTTACGATGAGATCGACACCATTATCAATTCAATGATCGATTACCTCGGAATAGAGGAAGAAGACGACTACTTTGACGATCTTTTTGACGACAATATAGAGGAGGAGGACGACGATCTCATAGACGAGGACATCTGCACTATGGAGGACGTCAACAAATGCGGCGACATACTTGAAAGATATATTGACGAGCTCGTCGCCATATCAAAAAAGCCGAGCGACGCCGCGATAATGAAATCGGTCGAAAACGCGGTCAAAAAGCTGAACAAGCTGAACGAAAAATGCGAATGCGAGCTGATAGATTCGTCCGTGAGCGACGATATCTGCGATTTCATACATAACGCCGCGGTCGAAGCGGGACTCGTCGAGATACCCGAGAACGTATGCGACGACTGGAGAGAATTTTAATTACGTAAAAAATACAGGAGGACTGAAAAATGGCTGAACTCAAAATGCTTGCCATAGACCTGGGCGCGTCGAGCGGACGCGGCATCATAGGCAGATTTGACGGAGAAAAACTTACCCTGGAGGAAAACCACCGTTTCGCAAGCGAACCCGTGACGATAGCGGGCTCGTTCAACTGGGATATAATGCGTATATTCCACGAGATAAAACAGGCGATAAACAAATGCGCTCTGTCCGCCGACAAGGACATTAAGAGCATAGGCATAGACACGTGGGGCGTTGACTACGGCTTCCTTGACAAAAAAGGCAAGCTTCTGACCAACCCCGTCCACTACAGAGACGAAAGAACGATAGGCATACAGGAGCAGGCTTTCAAAACCGTTCCCGCCGAGAAGCTTTACGGCGCGACGGGCATACAGTTCATGGATTTCAATACCGTATTCCAGCTCGTGGCAGAGCTGCGCGACAATCCCGAGCTCTGCGCCGCCGCCGATAAGCTCCTTTTCATACCCGACCTTCTCAACTATTTCCTGACGGGCGTAAAGCATACCGAGTATTCGATAGCCTCCACCGGCGCTCTGCTTGACGCGAAGACAAGATCCTGGGCGTGGGATATAATAGACGCGTTCAACATTCCGAGAAAGTGGTTTACGGACATTTCTATGCCCGGCGCCACCGTCGGTCCGCTTCTGCCGTCGCTGTGCGAGGAGCTTGGCGATATCAAAGCGAACGTCGTCAACGTCGCCGCGCACGACACGGCTTCCGCCGTCGTTGCGGTTCCCGCCAAGGGAGACGATTTCGTTTATATTTCGTCCGGTACGTGGTCGCTTATGGGAACGGAGATACCCGAGCCCATCATCAGCGACGCGTCGTTTCGGTACAACTTCACGAATGAAGGCGGTTACGCGGGCAGCATAAGATTCTTGAAGAACATCATGGGTCTCTGGATAGAGCAGGAGTCGCGCCGTCAGTGGAAGCGCGAGGGCAAGTCATACACGTTTGACGAGCTGTCCGATATGGCGATGGCGTCCAAGCCTTGTCAGTCTCTTATCAACCCCGACGATCCCGCGTTCGTCGCTCCCGGCAATATGCCCAAGAGGATCTGCGAATACTGTGAGAAGACGGGACAGCACGTACCCGAAAACGTGGGTGAGACAGTACGCGCCATATTCGACTCGCTGGCTCTCCGTTACAGATGGGCTGTAGAGGCGATAGACGATATGAAGGGCAAACGCACACCGTTCATCAATATTGTCGGCGGCGGCTGCAAGGAAGCTCCGCTCTGCCAGCTCTGCGCGGACAGCTGCGACAGACCCGTGTTCGCGGGTCCCGTGGAGGGCACCGCAATAGGCAATATCCTCGTTCAGGCTATCGCCGCCGGTGAGATCAAGGATCTGCACGAAGCTCGTCACGTCATAAGAAACAGCTTTGAGATAAAGGAATATCAGCCTCACGGAAACAGCGATATGTGGGATGAGGCTTACGGAAGATTTTTACAGCTTATCAAATGAGAAACAAAACAAATACCCGCCGGACGACGCTCCGGCGGGCGCTGTCCGTGCTGACGGCGGTAATCATCGCGCTTCTGATGCTCGCATCGTGTGCGGAAACGCCGTGGGACACGGATATATATATACCGATGACGGAACCGGACGAAACGACGGGGGAGACGACGACTAAGGTCGTCATAACGTCTCCCGTAACGCTTCCGGAGGTCGAAACCGTTACGGACGCCGAAACCACCGCGGCGGTGACGACGAAACGCCCGGTGACCGATCCGCCCGAAACGGAACCCGAGGAGGACCCCGTAAGGCTGTCTTTCATCGGTATGGGCGACAATATCATATACGGATGTACGTTCAGACAGTCGGAGAAGAGCGACGGAAGCTACGATTTTTTGCCTAAATACAAGCGCGTTGCTTCAATGATAGCAAACGCCGACATAGCGTTTGTCAATCAGGAAACGCCGATGTGCGGCAAAAAATACGGTTACAGCTCATATCCTCAGTTCAATACGCCCGATCAGATGGGAAAGGACCTCGTTACGCTCGGCTTCGACGTGATATCATTCGCCAACAACCATATGGCGGATATGGGCTATAACAGCAGATCCTGCGTCTCCGATATGATGGATTTCACGGATACGCTGGACGCTATGATACTCGGTCTTTACCGCGATCAGAACGATTTTGAAACAGTCCGCGTTTATGAAAAAGAGGGCGTTAAGATAGCGTTTCTCGCCTATACGTACGGCACTAATCTTTTTAAGGGTGAAAAACAGCCGTCCGGGATCGAAGGCGCGTATCTGCCCGTATACGACCCCGATACGGTCGAACGGCAGGTAAAGGCGGCGAAGCGGATATCCGATCTCGTGATCGTTTCCATCCATTGGGGAACGGAAAATACGTTCAAAATCGACGAGGAACAGAGACAGTATGCGGAATTCATGGCTGACCTCGGTGTGGACGTCATACTCGGTCATCATCCACACGTTATACAGAGCGTTGAATGGATAACGGGCGAGGAGGGGAACAGAACGCTTTGCTATTATTCGCTCGGCAACGGAATGAACGCTCAGGATTATCTGAAGAATATGGTCGGCATCACCGCGAGCTTCGATATAGTAAAGGACAGGGACGGCGCGAGGATAGAAAACGCTTCCTGCATCCCGACGTTCAATGTAATGACGCCGAACTATAAGAACGTAAGCTTGATACCGCTCAAAGAGCTGACGGATGAGATCGCAAAAAACCATCATTGCAACAATACTGACCAAAAGGTCACGGTCGAAAAGGCGTACAATATCGTTAAGGATAATATAGCGCCGGAATTTTGGCCCGACTATATGAAGTGATATGAAAAAAATACTGCAAATCACGGCGCTTGCCGTGACCGTCTCCGCGTTTTTGTGCGGTTGTGAGGCGGACCCGGGATACGTTCCCGTTACCTCCGGTACGAGAGAGGTCGTCACCGCTCCCGCTCCGGAGACGATAGCGCCGATTGATACGATACCGCCGGTTACGTCGCGGGAGGATACGGGTGAAGCCACGGCAGAAACGACGCCGGCTCAGCCGTCCGACACGACGAAGACGGACGAAACGGCGGCGGATGAGACTAAGCCCGCTGAAACAAAACCCGAGGAAACGCAGAAACAGGGCGCTGTGAACAAAACGTCCGTATCGTTTCTGTTCTGCGGCGACAATCTCGTACACGACGCGGTGATAAACAACGCGAAAAAATATGCGGAGGGTACGGGACAAGCCTATAACTTCCTGCCGATATACGACGCAGTCGCTGAATATATAAAAAAAGCTGACTGCGCGGTAATAAATCAGGAGTCGCAGATAGCCGGCAGCGCATCGAAAATAGGCGGGTATCCGCGCTTCAACACGCCGGAACAGATGGGATACGATCTTATGACGCTCGGCTTTGACGTCGTAACGCTCGCAAACAACCATATGCTCGACAACAAGACGGAGGGACTGAAAAACTGCATCGACTTCTGGAAAAAACAGCCGATACTGTCAGTCGGCGCGTATGAAAACAAATCCGATTACGATACGATAAGGACCGTAAACGTAAACGGCGTGACGGTCGCGTTCCTCGCGTATACCGAGATGACGAACAGCGACAGAAAAGCGGAGAACGGCTACATCACCCCCCTGCTCGACGAGGCGACGGTGAAGCGTCACGTTGAAACGGCGAAAAAAGCCGCGGACGTCGTGATAGTCCTGCCGCACTGGGGCAAGGAGGACAGCTTTGACGTGACGGGCACGCAGAAAAAATACGCAAAGCTGTTTGCAGAGCTAAACGTCGATATCGTAATAGGGATGCACAGCCACGTCGCGGGGAAAATAGAATACCTTACACGTGAGGACGGCAAAAAAATGCTCTGCGCATATTCGCTCGGAAACTTCGTTTCCACTATGGAATACGCAAGAGATATGGTCGGTTATATGCTTGGCTTCGACCTTGTGAAAACAGACGGCGGCTTTGAGACCGTGAACGTCAGGATAATCCCGACCGTAACGTATTTCAACTACACGTCCTCGATGAAGCTTGAGGACAGGGAAAACCTGCGGATATATCTGTTATCCGATTTTACGAACGAACTCGCCGCAAAGCACGCCTACAATCATCACGAAAGCGCGACGATCAGACTTGACGGATTGAAAAAATACATTACGAATACGGTGGATAAGGAGTTTCTGCCCGATTATCTGAAATAGAGGAAATAAAAATGTCGTTATTACTTGATGAAATATGCGAACAGCCCGCAGTGCTCAAAAAGCTCTTTTCGTCAAATGACGTAAAGATCAAGGCGATAGCGGAGGAATACGTAAAAAGAGGGCTTGACGGAGTTTATTTCGCCGCCCGCGGCACGTCAGACCACGCCTGCGTTTACGCACAGTATCTTATGGGCATCACCGCGGGAATACCGTGCGCGCTCGGTACGCCGAGCGTCATAACGAAATACGGAGCGAAAATGAAATTCGGCACAGATCTCGTCATCGGCGTATCCCAGTCGGGAAAAGCCGAGGACGTGCTCGAGGTGCTCAAACAGGCGAACGAACAGGGCTGCCTGACCGTTGCGGTCACGAACGACGAGAGCTCTCCGATGGCGCGCGAGGCGAAATATCACCTTTACTGCTCGGCGGGAAAAGAGGAGAGTATAGCCGCGACGAAGACGTTTACGGCGCAGATGTTTCTTCTTGCGATGCTCTGCGCTGAGCTTTCCGGCAGCGAAGAGCTTAAACGTCAGCTCGGTACCGTTGGCGACGACACGGCGGCTTTACTGAAATACGCGCCGCCGGCGCTTGAGGCAAAGCTCGTCAGATACAGATATCTGACGAACGCTTTCATTCTCGGGCGCGGGCTTGAGTATCCGATAGCGCTTGAGGGAGCGCTCAAAATACTTGAGACTAACTGCATCAAGATGAAGGGCGCCGCGATAAGCGATTTCTATCACGGTCCCATAGCGCAGATAGCGGAGGGAGATCTCGTTATCGTCATATCAAGCAAAGGCGCGACCTCTGACGACGACAGAGCGATGATCGACCGCCTGCACGAGATAGGCGCGGAGGTATTCGTCATAACGAACGACGACGAGCTTTACAAATCGGAAAAGTTCGGGATCCTGACGCCCGAGGGCGGAGTTTATACCGTTCCGTTCCTGTTCGCCGTATGCGTACAGCTGTTCGCATATGAGCTGACCGTGATACGCGATATAGACCCGAACAAATCAAAGGTCTTGAAAAAAATAACGATTACCAAATAACCCAAGCGACCGTGGCGTATGCGACGGTACGCACACGGAAAAATAAACAACGTCGGGAAACGGGAGTATATGAAGGACTTTTTTCACGGAGAACTTGAGATCATCGGAATGCGCGGATTCAAAAGCTTTGTAGATAGTGTTGACCGCTATATCTGCGACTGGCGCGGACACGAGTGCGACACCTATGTTACGGAGGCGGAATGTCCGCGTTTCGGCACGGGCGAAGCAAAGGGACTTTTGCATCAGACTCAGAGAGGCAAGGACGTATATATCATAGTCGACTGCTTCAACTACGGGCCCGAAACGGAATACAGTATGTACGGAGTAACGAACCGTATGTCGCCCGACGACCATTTTTCCGATCTTAAGCGCATCATAGCGGCGATCGGCGGCAAGGCGAGAAGGATATCCGTTATAATGCCGATGCTTTATGAGGGACGACAGCACAGACGCTCCGCAAGAGAGTCGCTCGACTGCGCGCAGGCGCTTCACGAGCTTGTAAACATGGGCGTTGAGAACATTATTACGTTTGACGCGCACGACGCGAGAGTCGCAAACTCCATACCGCTCGCGGGCTTCGACAACGTTCAGGTCACGTATCAGATGATAAAGGCGTTTGTCAAAAACGTGCCGGACGGCGAGCTCAGAGCGGGAAAAACGATGATGGTATCACCCGACGAGGGCGGTATGTCGCGCTGTATGTACTATTCTTCGGTGCTCGGTCTCGAGCTCGGTATGTTCTACAAGCGCAGAAATTATACCATAATCGTAAACGGCAGAAACCCGATAGAGGCGCATGAATTCCTTGGCAACGACGTATCCGGCAAGGACGTCATCATAGTTGACGATATGATCTCCTCCGGCGATTCCGTCATAGATATAGCATATCAGCTCAAAGAGAGAGGAGCAAAGCGCATATTCGTATTCGCAACGTTCGGACTTTTCTGCAACGGTCTTGCAACAATGGACAAGGCATACGAGGACGGCGCCATATCCAAAATATTCACCACCAACCTGATTTACAGAACGCCGGAGCTTCTGTCGCGCGAATGGTACTGCGAGGTAAACCTCTGCAAATACGTAGCGCTTATAATAGATACGCTTAACCACGATATGACGATAAGCGATCTTTTGAATCCCGTTAACAGAATACATAATCTTATGGACAGGGTCAACAAAACGCAGTGATCCTGCCGGAAAGGACAGAAAATGGAAGATAAACCCATTGTAAAAGGAAAATACCTTATGTACAGAGGCAAGCCTCTCGTACGTGAAAAAAACGTCATATGCTACGGAAACATGACGGATAAATACGTGCTGTTCATGGCGATAATGTCCGTCAAGAACGTGCGCGGACTGTCGATCCCCGATAAAGTCATGATACAGATAATGCCTACTGACCCGACTGATAAAACGCCGCCGAAAAGCGCCGTGAAGCAGGGATTTTTCGAGGCGTTCGATCTCGGTATGGTATGGCTCGATATGGCGAACAAGGATTAAGGACTCGTATATGAAGCTTAAAAACGATTTTCTGATAAGAGAATTCAACGGGACCGTTTACGCGGTGCAGACGGATCTTCAGTCAGATAAAAAAAGCGACCCGATAGTACTTAACGAAACGGGGCGCATACTCTGGACGGCGCTGCAGAACGGAGCCGACACCGCCGGTCTTGTCACCGCGCTTTTGTCGGAATACGACATAGATATAAAAACCGCGGAGGACGACACGGCGGCTTTCGTCCGCAAGCTGCGCGACGCCGGTCTTTTAACCGAAGAAAAATAAACAAACGGAGATTGACTTATGTCTTTGGACAGTGCGATAAATATTGATTTCCACAGCCACATATTGCCCGGTATCGACGACGGAGCCAAGGATACTACCGTCAGCGTCGGTCAGCTGACGCGCCTTAAAAAGCAGGGAGCGGACAAGGTTTTTCTTACCTCTCATTTCGATTTCAGACGAGAGAAACGCGAAAAGTTCCTGCAAAAACGCGCGGAGGCGTATGAAAGACTGATGGAGGCGTATGATCCCGAAACGATGCCCGAGGTTTTCACGGGCTCCGAGATATATATGGCGCGCGGCATTGAAGCGGCGGATTTCACGGGGCTTGAGCTTGATAAAACGGGATACATACTGCTTGAATTCCCGCGCGAACCGTTCGGCTCGTGGATGTTCGACCTTATTGAAACGCTGCTTTTCGAGCGCAAAATGAAGGTCATAATAGCCCACGTAAACAGAGTTACCGCGGCGTATAAGAAAGACGTATGCAAAAACCTGTTTGATTATAACGATCTTGTGTTTCAGGTGAACACGGAGGCTTTCCGCGGCATTATGGCAAAGGATCCGTTCAAGGGCTACGAGCCGGCGGGGCTGAAATTCGTTTTGGGTACGGACACTCACGACCTGAGCCACAGAGCCCCCGATTTCGATAAAGCACTGAAAAGACTGAATACGTATCCCGTCGCGTATCTGCGCGAGTCTATGGAATATATGACGGCGAAGATAAACAGAAAAATAGAAAAAAACAAATCTGCAGAGGTATAAAATGGATCTTACGGAAATATATAAGATATTCGGTCTGACAGGCGAATATACAGGATATAACGTGCTCAAAAACGGCAACATCAACAAAACGTATAAAGCGGATTTCAAAGAAAACGGAAAAAACAAAAGTTATATAATACAGAATATAAACACGTACGTTTTCAAAAAGCCCGAATACATTATGGAGAATATCGACGGTGTAACAAAGCATATATACGGTAAACTGCCCGATGATAAAAAAGAGCGCGGCGTGCTCCATTACCTTAACGCCGTTGACGGAAAGAATTATTACGTAGACAAGAACGGCGGATTCTGGCGCGGTTACGGCTTTGTCGATAATTCCGTAACGTACGATTCGTTTGACGATCCCGCGTTGTTTGAGGCGGCCGGCGAGGCTTTCGGCGAATTTCAGCTTCTTCTCTCGGATTACGACGCGTCAACTCTGCACGAGATAATCCCCGGTTTCCACAACACCAAAAGCAGATATAAAAAGCTGTTTGAAACGATAGAAAAGGACCCCGCGGGTAGAGTCGGCTCGGTCATGCCCGAAATAGAGTTTTTAAAGGAAAACAGGAGCTTAGGCGAAGCGCTCGTCGATATGCTTGAGGACGGAGAACTCCCGCTCCGCGTAACGCATAACGACACAAAGGGAAACAATATCCTGTTTGATAAAGACACGAACGAAACGCTCGCGGTTATAGACCTCGATACGGTCATGCCCGGTCTCGTCGCCTACGATTTCGGCGATGCGATACGCTTCGGCGCAAACTTCTCGGACGAGGACGAGCCGGATATAAGCAAAACCGGACTCGATCTGAAAAAATACGAAGCGTTTACCAAAGGCTTTGTCGGCAAGATCAAAGACAGCGCGACGAAAAAGGAGCTTGAAACCCTGTCGCTCGGCGCGATAGTCATGACGATCGAGCTTGCCGTGAGGTTTCTTCACGATTACATAGACGGCGACAAATACTTCAAGCTCAATTATCCCGAGCATAACATAGTCCGCACGAGATGTCAGATAGCGCTGGCGAAGGATATGATAAAAAAGCGCGGGGAAATGGACAGAATAGTAAAGAAGTACGCAAACTGAATATCCGAAATAAACAAGGTGCCGGTTTTTCCGACACCTTGTTTGCTGTTTTATTTTTCAGTCAGATCCGGGCATTCCTCGCCCGCTCTGTAGGCTCTTATGTATTCGCACATCCATCTGTAATACTGATCTCCGTGGCCGCCCTCCATGGGCTCTATATCGCGGCTGTGTTCTATATCGAAGTTATCCGTGAACACGTAGCCGACGTCCGTTTTTAAC
>CACZOH010000176.1 GCA_902782785.1 uncultured Ruminococcus sp.
GGAAGTTTTTTCACCTCACGTTCGAGTGGTGAGTAAGTGCGCACTGAAGAAAAGCAGACTGAGAACAAAATCAGTCTGCTTTTTCGTATTCAACCGGTATAATGAAGACGGGCTATGCCCTGATGAAGGCGGCAACTGCGTTGCCTAACTTTGCAGTCACTTTGAAGGACAGACGGATATGACGCCCGTACCTCTTTCCGGCGGGAATACGTCGGAGGTAAAGACGGCGCGTGTGCCGTCGCGTGATACCGTCACGTTCTGTATGAGTTTGTGAGCGGCGTCGGGCGTAAACGGAACAGACTTGAGCTCACCGTTTTCGATAAGGTATATTTCCGGCTCCAAAACGTCGTCCGGATCAAAATCTATCCTGTATATAACGGGCGCTCCGCTGCCTTTTGAAACGGAGTAATTGTCGTCTTTTGCGATTATGGTTTCTTTTGTCTTAAGATCCACGGCGACCCGGGAAAGACCGAAGTTCTCATATATCATATATCTGCCGTCCGTCAGACAGAACCGGCTGACGTTCATTCCCGTTTCGTTCAGCGCGTCACGTCTGCCCGTGATGCCGCGAACTTCATTTATCGCGTTTACGAGAGCTTCCGTCACGGACTGCTCCGATATCCTGACGCATTTTTCATCGTACAGGTCGACGTAAAGCTCGTTTTCACCGCCGTTGTTAAGCTTCAGCCGGAGCAGGTAAAAGCCGTTGTCCGCAGCGCATACGCTGCGCAGGGAATCCGTCGACGAGGAAAACGTCAGAACCTCCCTGAAAGTCTCCCCGGCGGGGTCGAACTCATATATCTTTTCGCTTTTTTCCTTATCCGTTTCGTGATTCATTATATAAAGCTTCCCGCAGGACGACGTCATTGCGGCGTAAGGGAACCCGTATTCCGAAACGGTATACGTTTTCATCGTTTTATTTACGGTATCGAACGCAAGCAGCAAAAGCGGCACCGCGGCGCTGCCGGCGGGATCGCCCCTGACGGCGAGAGTGTAGACCGTACCGTCAAGCTCCGTGCGCGCAAAGCCCGCCTCATACCCCTGTTCTTCCAGTTTTCCCAAAAAAACGTCCGTCTTGTTTTTAAGGCTGAAAAACCGGTATTCCGCCGTGCCTGTATGCAAGCCCTCGCTGATCGTAAAAACGCTGTAGAATATCCCGCCGTCAACGGCGGTATAAGCCCCGTTGTTTATCACGCCGAGCCGCGCTCCGCTCCCGTCGGTTACGGTAACGGGATTTTCCGGCGATCCCTGCGGTACGTCGTCCGTCGCAAAG
This sequence comes from uncultured Ruminococcus sp., assembly GCA_902782785.1. Lineage (GTDB taxonomy): Bacteria > Bacillota > Clostridia > Oscillospirales > CAG-272 > UBA1248. The sequence continues at coordinate 1,274 of CACZOH010000176.1, forward strand.
TCCGCTTCCGTCGTATCTGAAACGTTGTTTACGGTACAGCCCGCAGCAGCCGAAAGAAATACAAAGACAAGAAACAAAGCCGTGATTCTTTTAAGCATTTTTATTCGCCCTTTCTTTTTGATCCGTTTTTCCGCTTTTTCTTTTCCTGCTTTTTGACCGCTTTGTCCATCGCATCTACCGCTTCCTCGTCCCAGACTGTTCTCTCGGGACCGAGAGTGCCGTACATCGTATTTTCAAAAGAATACGTCATTTTTGCGCTCTTTATGAGCTCTATGTTGTCGCCGTCGTCGGAAAACGTGCCGAGCCGGCTGTAAACGCCCGGGGTTATCTCATAATCATACTGCTCGCGTCCCTCGCGGCTCGTATATATTATCTCCGCAAAATAACGGTTTGTATCGGGATCGTAATACGCCGTCCAGCAGCTTCCCTTTTTTTGATTTTTCATACCGTATCTCCTTTGTAAAACACTCCGTTGATCTGTCCGGCTTACGTTTTTTCCGGTTTCAGTTTATCTCTCTTTGATAAAGTATTTCGTTTGTGATTTTATACTGTCCGTCGAGCTTCGGGATGGAAACGGGAAGCTTTCCGGAGAGTTTTTCGCTGGTGAAGCACGCCTCTATCGCAGCGGCGAGATTCGGAGAATACGCGCTTCCCTCTCCGCTCTCGTTCGGAAGTTCGCGCAGAACGTTCGAGCAGTACGTGAGGATTATCGCATCTGCTTCCCCGAAACGCGCCGCGTCGTACGGAAGCTGGCAGGAAATGACGATTGTGGTCTTTCCCGCAGCGTGCCGCTGCGCTATGATCGTATCGAACACGCCCGTCGAATACCCGGCGTCCGTATTGGGATCGAGACTCGCTTCGTTGTACGCTCTTGAGACAAGGATCACGTTTTCGGCGTCGGACGCCGCTTTGAGGCAACCGTCCTTATTGTCTTTAGTGCTCACAATGATTTCAAAATCGTCCCGTTCGAGCTTCTTTGCCGCGACTTTGCCGTAGCCCGCTCTTGAAGAGGCTTCCTCGGAGAACAGGATGAGCGTTTTCCCTGCCGGATTTTTCAGCGGATAAGCGCCGTTTTCGTTTTTTATCAACGTCAGCGCTTTTAAAGCGAGAGATTCGGCGAACGCGCGGTTCTCCGCGCTTCCGACTGTCTCTTCTGCATTTTTGATCTCGGCTTCGGACACGTTAAAATCCGTCTCGTCAAGGATGCCGTGCTTCTCCTTGAGTCTGAGTATCCTTTCGGCGGCTTCGTTGATCTTGCTCTCGCTTA
>CACZOH010000177.1 GCA_902782785.1 uncultured Ruminococcus sp.
ACATCTGAACACATTCCATACGAAACAAGCGCTTCACGGGATACTTGACGGCTGTGAGGCGCAGGGTATATGATCCCTGCTTGTGGTAAGCGGAGACGGCTCTCCCCGGCTGCCAAAGCTGAAGCCGGCGGACGTGGAGGCGGAGAATACCGCCGCCGTGACGTCTGTGGAACTGATACGGTATAGCCGTAAAGGGCGACGTATTTGAAATAATACCCGCCCTGATCGAAGAATGTGATAAAAGAAAAGAATAAAGGAGAAATACCATGCTCATTATCGGAGAAAAACTCAACGGTGCGATAAAAGCCGTAGCCGAGGCGATCAAAAACCGCGACGGAGATTTTATACGCGATCTTGCGTCAAAACAGCTTTTACAGCGTGCGGATTATCTCGATATCTGTTCCGGCAGACCGGACTGCGACGCCGAGATACTGAAATGGATGATCGGACTGATACAGAACGACCATCCGGACGTCAGATTCAGCCTTGACAGCCCCAACCCTGACACGATACTTGAATGTATGCCGCTTTGCAAAAACCCGGGTATCATAAATTCGGTTTCGCTTGAGAAAAACAAGACCGGCTTGATATTTCCCGCCGTCGCCGATAAGAACGGCTGGAAGATGATCGCCCTTCTGCTCGACGATACCGGAATGCCTGAAACCGTAGAAAAGCGGATGGAAAGCTTTCACGGCATAACGGCAAAAATGATGGAATACGGGATATCGATAAACAGAGTTTACTTTGACCCGTTGGTATTTACTGTAGGCACCTCGCCCGACAGCTTTCTGAATTTCATAAACACGTCAAAGGAAATCAAAAAAGAATGTCCGGACGCGCATATCATAAGCGGTCTTTCCAATATTTCGTACGGTCTTCCTTACAGAAAAGCGTTGAACCACGCGTTTCTTGTCGGAGCCATGATGTTCGGTATGGACAGCGCGATAATGGATCCGCTCAACAGGGATCTGCTCGGCGGCGTCTATGCCGCGGAAGCGCTGCTCGGCAAAGATGAATACTGTATCGAATATCTTTCCGCTTACCGTGACGACCTTTTCGGAGGAGTGAAATGAGATCTGCCCGAGGAAACGCAAAAACTCACTGCGTTCGTTTCGGAAAGCCCCGGCGCTTTCGCGCATCTGAAATCATACACGCGTAAATAACATTGAAAAAATCCCCGTCTTGCAACGGGGATTTTTCTTATGCGGGCGACAGGAATTGAACCTGCATGCCCTAACGAGCACAAGAACCTGAATCTTGCGCGTCTGCCAGTTCCGCCACGCCCGCTTATTTTGTTACTTTGATATAATACCACAAAACGTACGTTTTGTCAAGATGTTTTTTTAAAAAACTGCGGTGTTATTTCAAAGTTTATTGAATGCGTATATCCTGTAATAAATATCCCTGCGTCCTTCAGTTATGAGGTAATGCAGACGGTCGCGCACCTCCGGGGCGGAGAGCGCAGCGGCGGCTTCGGGACCGTAGTGCGTTCCCGCGCCCGCCTGAAATTCGGCTATCAGCTGATCTATCGTCTTTCCGCTGTTGTACGGGCGGCCGAGAAAATCCGTCGCGGCGTCGATGCTGTCCGCAATCGCTAAGATATCCGCAAACGGTCTGTTTTTCGTCTGTTTGATATCGGGATAACCGCGGGATCCGTCATGCCACAAATGATGCGTCAGCGCGCAGTCGCGTATGCATACGACGCGCTCGTCGTGCTCGTCGTTCATACTGTAGATCCCGTCAAATCCCTTCGGATGACCCTTTATAAGCAGGAATTCGTCGTCGGAGAGGCGCCGCATCGAATTTTCCACGATGTCAAGCATGAAAAACTTGCCTATATCGTGATACATACAGCAATCCTCGAGCAGTTTTTTCATCTCGTCCTTGTGCGTGCGTATATATTCCGTATCATGTCCCGCCGTGCCGTCAAACGCCTCCGGCGTTTTTTCTATCATATGATCGAATATCGCGCGGCTCATCTCCCGCACCATAACGGTGTGGATGAAAAGCGCGCGGTCCGCGTAAACCGTAGCCTCAAGTATGACGTCCTCAAAGTCGCCGAAGTTTCCCGTGAGCGAAGCGGCGTTCAGAAACGTGACGAGAAAACGCCCGAACTGCGGGTTGTTGACCTTCCGCGACAGCGGCAAAAGCTTTGGCATGACCTCGTATATCCGTTCTCTGCTGAGCCGTACTATCTCTTCCTTCGGCTTCGGGCTGTATTTATACAGATACGTTAAATACAGATAGTTTACCGTGCCGAGACCGAAGCCCTGCATACCCGTGCTCTCGCTTTTTACCGCTTCGTTCTGTATTTCCGTCAGTCCGTCAAGCAGCTCGTCAAGCGTTATGGCGCCGAAATGAAAGTCCGTTATCATAAGGACTCTTTCAAGCTTCAGATTTCCGAGCCCGCAGGTGCGGTCCTCGTCTATGCACTCGCGTACGTGATCGCATATACCCTTAAGAAACGGACGGTATAAGGAAACGTCTGCTTCTGTGCCGTTATCCCTTGCGTACAGACAGTAATCGGAAAAGCCGTCGAGAATACTGCCGTACATGATAAGCAGCATCAGCTCCTCACGGTCGGAATACGGTTTTTTGAGGTTTGAAAGAATAATATCGTTGACGGTCCGGTAGAATTCGAGCGGGAAACGCTCTATATTCATAACGACGCAGCGTGAGAGCGCGTACAGCGCCGTTGTTTTCTCCTCGTCCGTCAGCTCGTCCATATGTGTGACGAGCTCGAGACAGTCGTCTATGTAAGGCGAATCCTGAAGCTTGAGAGAATGGCTTTGTATATACGCGCGGTATCCGTATGAACAGCGGTTCAGCGCAACGGAATAGCGGTCGATATCCTTGTTTTTATAATACGCGGTGAGTATCTTTGCAAGACGGTACAAAACGCCGAAATCCGTCGCCTGACCCGTATATAGTCCCTCTGGCACGAGAAGCTTGAGAAATTTGTATAAAACGTCCGCGTCCCCGGGCGTTATCTTATCGGGCTCCTTCTCAAACGTCTCCAGATACTCGCGTATCATCGTGTTTGCGACGTCGGCTATGACGCGCTTCTTTTTTGAGCGCTCCTCCAGCTTCTCAAGCACGTATCCGCGGCTGTCTTCGGGCGAAAAGGAGAGCTTTTCAAGCTCTACGTATTCAAGCAGCCGTCTGCGGTATTCTTCTATCGGATATGTGTATTTCATACCAAACTCTCTGTGATCAGGCGCGTGGCGCGGGAAATATAAACTATGTTGATTTTACCATACAAATCTGTCTTTGTCAAGATTTACATTAAATAAAATATTAGAAATAAAATAAGCGCGCGGTGTAGGGGTTCCCCGCCGTGAACTTGTGAGCGGTGGGGGGTTCACGTAGGGGGGACACCCGCGCGCGCGACTGCGTCGCATGTATTTAAAACGGCGACGGAATTAACCGACGCCGTATTGTAGAATTTTATAGAATCATGAAAAGTAGTGCTATAAGTAATGCAATATCAATTATTATGAAAACTGCCCCGAGTATTATTTTTAAAACCGTCCCTAAAAAATGTCTTCCTTTTTTCGTACATAGGACTAAAAATATTATAAATAACATTTAATATCACGCTTTCGTGAATGGTTTTTAATTCGGTGAATAATCATAAATTGTTTTTGTTTTGTATATTTTAACTGCTTCACTTAGATCAGTTTCGTAGAAAGTCGTCTCAAAGCCGTCATCATCTTGAAGAATAAGTGTGTCGGGAGTATTCTTATATTTGAAATGCACTGCGTTTTCCCACGTTCCGCTACTGTCTTTGTATCTTAACAGTACATAAGAATTCAAATCTCCGGAGACGATTCTTGCTGCCATACCGGTATCTTCGTCATTTCTGAAACGGTAAACATATCCATTATTAAAATCAACTATATAATAGATATAATATGATCCGCCCCTGCTTCTGTACGAATAAATGCCGGTATTTCCTTGTTTAGCTATATCCCTATCCATTGATGAATGATAATAAATGCGATGACCGCTTGAAGAGGTTGTTGTTTCGCTCGGTTTAGTAGATTCTGATGTCGTAACAGGTGTTGTTTCTACTGGTTTGCTGTCATGAAATAATATTTCTACTACATCATTTTTTTTGAATATTGAACCGTTTCCATAATCATGTTTACCGTTTATTTTAACACTAATCACATCATTATAATAATACGAAGATTTGTCAACATCATATTGTGAAACTGTGTTAACATTTGTAAACCCTTTTCCCATTAATTGAGATTTTACTTTTGAAACATCTGCTGATATTAAATCTAATTCACAAAAATCAATTTTAATCTCATCTGTTTTTAAATCTCGTTTTAGGTCAAATTTTATTGGTTTAACTGTTAATTTATTACTTTCACATTTTATATTGTACTCAGCATCCATATCACTGTCAACAGTCATACTTATACTTGTATTTATACTATTGTCTTTTGCATTTCTAAAAAACAGGGTATAGTTTCCAGATTCTAAATCATATGTGAAAGTTTTACTTTTTCCATGTTTAATTGTATCAACTTTTTCTCCATTAAATACGAATTCTACATCATATCTACTAAATAATAAATTTTTTGATATTTCAATAGTTATATTTACGGTTTTTTTGTTATTGTTGTCATTCGCGACTTTTTCAGTTTGAGTTGTATTGTTTGTCTTCGTATTTGTTGATGTATTATCATCAAGCAAACTGTCCAAAAATGACAAACATGATGTCATCGTCATAATAACGACAAGCAAAATTGAAATAAAGGCTATTCTTTTCATTGAAATCGTTCCTTTCTGTCATATAAAAATAAGGCGCACAGCAATGCCATGCGCCGGTAAACGCAAAGCATCTGTCGCCAAACAAGTTATCAATCATTGCAAAAAAACAACACACGTTGATAAGCCCGCGTTTATCCCAATGATAAACGTGAGTCGTTTCTTTGCAATATATACTTGTTTGGCAAAATAATCATATCATAAATTTTTGGAAATGTCAATATAAAAAAGAATGAAAAACAGGCGAATTTCAATAATTTTGCATAAAAATGTCGCACGCGTGCGCATTCGGGCGCCGAGGGGTGGGCGCCGAATGCGACGTTCCGCCAGAGCG